>JAJFBO010000011.1 GCA_020697025.1 Burkholderiales bacterium | reverse complement strand
TGAAGCAACTGCTTTTTCAGCAAATATTGAAGCCGCCGAAGAAATTGCACGTCAATTACGTCTGCGTGATTTAGGCGGTTTAGTTGTTGTTGATTTTATCGATATGGAAAATATCCGCAATCAACGTGAGGTAGAAAATTATTTTAAACAGCAGTTAGGGTTGGATAGAGCACGTATTCAAATGGGTAAGTTATCCAAATTCGGGTTACTGGAGCTATCCAGACAACGGTTGTCTGCATCACTTGAGGAGTCAACTACAATAACATGTCCACGATGTGAAGGAATCGGTTCTATTCGTGGTACTGAGTCCAGCGCTATCCATATTTTACGTATAATCCAGGAAGAGGCAGTTAAAGGACATAGCTATTTATCTGCCTTACATGTTCAACTACCTGTATCAGTAGCTACATATTTATTAAATGAAAAGCGTGATGATGTTGCTAAAATTGAAAGTCGTTCGAAAATTAAGGTAGTATTAATTCCAAATGTACATTTAGAATACCCGCATTATAAAATTCGTAAAATCACACTTGACAGTCTTGAAAGCTTAACCAACAAAGTAAGCTATAACCTGGTTGAAACTGCTGAAGAAGCAGGACTAAGCTTTCAAACGGCCGGTAAAAAGGATTCTGCACCTGATGCTAAAGCTATAGTAAAAAATATTACTCCAGATAAACCAGCACCCAGTATGTTAGCTAAATCTTTTATAGATAATTTAATTACTAAAATAGGAACTTTTCTTAAGCGTACATTTACTGGCGATAATAAAGAGCCGGTTCGTACTAAATCAACCAGCAGGAAAGAGCCACACCAATTTGAACGAAATCCAAAAGGAAATAGACCAAGACCTGTCAGCCAAAATCGTAGCAATCAAAAAATCCAGACAGTACGGCCTAACGCTCCAAAAACAACAGAAAATAATACTGCTGGTATTTCTGCTGAAAAGACTACTCAGGCAACAGCGCCAAAAAATACCAATAGACTAAATCAGACAGAAACAAGGTCTGATAATAACCGCAGCGAACGAACTGAAAAAAGGGCAACCGTAAAGCCGACTCAATCAACCCCGAGACAGCAAGTAGTAGCAAGGCCTGCTGAAAGTCAATCTTCTCAGTCAAATATAGCTGTAACAAAGCCGCCTATAAACCAGGAATGGCAAGAACCTAAACCAGTAATAGTGGCTAAGGAAGAAGCTCCTAAAACTATGGCCCCACAAGCGGAAACTATAGCTCCAAAAGCCGAAATTATAGCTATAAAACCAATAGAAGCTGCGGAACCGGCTAAACCAGTAGTTAATACTATTATTCAGCCAGTTGATTTAGGCGAATTACAAATGGTTGCAACAGATCAAAACTTAGCAAAAAGTATTAATATCCCGACGGTCCAGGCAGACCTTAATACTAAGCGTTTTAATGATATTATAATTGATAAACCAGCAGTAAGTCCTGTGAATATTGATTATGAATTAGTTGAGACTAAAGCTTAACTTTAGCAATTGATTAATAAATAGTGGGGGTTTGATTAGGTAGCTTGGATTTTTTCAAGAAGAATTAGTTTTACCTTTGGCCCCCAACTTTTATTAATTTTTGTAGAAGTTAAAACATGAAAAATTTATATCAGTCCTTTATTATTGCTTTATTCTCATTTTTACTTTTTAGCTGTAATAGCAGTACTGAAAATCCCGGCAGTACGAATAATAATCCACCCCCCCAAACATTAGCAATACCGTTAAGTTATACCCTAAATGGTGAATCAACCAGCTTGAATATGCCTCTTAACATTGGTTATAATCCGTTATATGTTAGCGTTGATACGGGTTCTGTAGGATTACGTGTACTTGAAAGCTCACTGACTAATATGCAGGATATTACAATAACCAATATAGCAGAGAGTTATACTTACGCTAATGGAGTTTTAATTAGCGGTGTAGTAGCTAATGCACCAGTTAATATTGGGGGTGTTATTATACAGATAAATTTCATGCTGATACAAAATGTAAGCTGCATCCTTGACATGCCTGATTGCCCGCTTAATAGTTTTAATCCAACGGGCATAGCTGGCGTAATGGGTATTAATTTAGATGCAGCAGGTACCTCAGGCGGGATATGGAGTCCGCTGGGACAATTACCAGGTAACTTGGCAAATGGATTTATTGTTGTTGGCTATACCTCATCTCCTTCTTTAATTATTGGCTTAACACCCGATAATACTACAGGTTTTAATTATATAAATCTATCTCCAATTGCTAAGCCAGCTTCTAACCCAGATTTATACAATTTATGGAATACCCAGTTAACTGGTGGTATTAGTTTTCCACAGCCTAATACGGCGAGTAACCTAACGGTGCAAATTGAAAGTGGTTTGATCTTGTATGATAGCAAAGCCACATCCTTAACAGTTTATAATCTGCCTAACCATGAATCGGGTATTTTTGCAGCTAAAGGCGGTATTAATATTTATCACACATTAGCAACTGGAAATAATTTAAACTGGAGTATTATAACGGGTAATACTCCAGCTGTAAAATCATCTGAGACTTCTGTATTAATGGTTAATACGGGTAATGCGCCTTTTACGCAAATGGATATTTTATATAATATTGAAAGCGGTTTAATGGGCTTTCGCCAACATCAAGCCCTTTCTGCCAAGACTCAGACACAGCAGATGGTTTTTAGTGATAGCTATAGCTGTATGTTATTACCTATATGTAATGCTAATGAATCCGCCAGCTTAAGCTGCGTTACTAATGAGGCTTATCAAAGGTGTACGCAGTTACAAAGTTTAGCACAATCCGGGGTTAGTTTAAACGATAGCAATAATCTGTATATATCCATGTTTCAAAAACAAAAATTTATTACAGATATTATATGGCCAACCTGGATGAACACTAACTTGCCAACAACTTTATTTGCAAGTTTTACTATGGTTTATTCCCCTGACCCATCTGCAATTAATAATCAAATTGGCTGGCCGGTAAATGATCTGGCTTTACAGCAACAAGCTTTTAATGCCAATAGCGGAGGCACATGCTTGCCTCTTACTAATAATAATGTAAAGAGCTTTTCGCCATGGTTATCTCATTGCAGCGCATTTACCCAGTGGGCGGAAAGTACCGTATTTAATGTACAGGTACCCCCTGCACAGCCACAACCTGGATTTGGTTATGATTGGTGCGGCCTGGCTGATAAAAATAATGCCGGACTAATTGCTGGCAATAATGGCTGGCGTAATGTTGATACTTATTCTACGGCCCAATCACCTGTTACAGCGCAAATATTGGCAAACCAGGGTTGTGCTGTAGTAGTTAATTACTATAATAATACTGGTGCCGGGCATATTGCAGTTGTATTACCCAGCACCTGGCAGGCAGCTGCTGCATTACAAAATAGCAGTAATTACCCGCTTAATGTATTAGTAAAAGATAGTAGTACATTTGAAGGATTGTTAAACCAGGTTGGACCGGAAGAAATGCAGGCCGGATTATTTAACTTTCAGCATACTGTGGTATTTAATGGCTTTTTTTCTGAATTAGTTACGCCACAAGATTATAGTAAGCTGATGTATTTCTATAATCCGGTTTCCTGTCCAAAATAAGCAGATGTTTATATACTAATCTGCTATAATCACCCGCACCTATATAGAGGTTTATTATTAAATATTCAAGCTAAAACTTGATATATGCTGTACAAGCATAAAAATATGTGTATCATAAATAATAATTTTCTTTTTACTTACTTCTTTAAGGAATAAAAATGATATCTAATAGAAATAGAGTTTTTACGGTAACTAATAAAAATTCAATACTTAACAACATAGTTAAAAAAGGGGCTTCGCAGGGTTATTTATTTTATTTATTTAGCGTACTGGCATTAATTTTTCACATGAATATAGCGCATGCTCTTGAAAATGAAATGTTCAGTACACTTGTTCCTGATACATTTCACCCACAGCAAAAATATTTAATTAGATGGATTATTTATAAAGATACTATTTATACCAGCTTCGGGGTTGGAGATAATCATAGTATCAAAGGAAATTCTTTAAAAAATATGCACGGTTCCAATCCCGACAGTAGTTATAAAGACTGGGACATTACAATAACTAAAGGATGTTGTGGTGGTACAACTGCTTCAATTATTGTTACTGGTAATTTAAATGAAATTCTTATAAGTTCAAGCAAATTAAGTATTAAAAAAGAATCTTTTGATGTAGAAAAGGCTAGACAAGTAGTTCGTTATTTTAATAATGACGAAACTGTTAAAGCTAATCCAATTGGGCTAGTGATAATTGGACCAAACGGCCAACAGTTAGATATAGAAAATTGTGATGAAGGAAATGAAGAAACAGCATTACTCGGGAAAAACAAGAAATGTATTATCTCATAGTATTAACGATAATTAAATTATGCATAAATTTGATATAATTCAATCCTTAATATAGTCGTTGCCAATATTAGAATAGATCTAAATTCTATCACACTACATATTGGCTTTTTTAATTAAATTTTCTGAAAAGGCAATGAAAAATCTCCTTTTACTAACTTAGTCATTAATTTCCTAGCATGTACATCAGTTATATTACACTATGTTCTTGCAAAATTCAGTAATATCTTTGTAGTTGGTCATCACGTTACCGTGCAGTGTTAAGCCAAAATTTTTCTTTATAATATACTATGGTTGAAACCAATACTATAAAACTAAATATTTTTTCTTTTTATCGCCGCTTTATAATATAATCACTGCATGATTGTAAAGGTAGGGTATCCTCATAGCTACCTCATTAAAATCTACAAGTAATACATTTCTATTTTATAGATTTGCATATAAAGCGTGACACCTGATATATTGCAATAAATAATAAATTATGCTAAATTTTAATTAGTTTGCTTTGAGGTAAATCCAAAACATCATAAATGTCTAACTATAGTAAACTTATTTATTTTAAGGAAATAGAAAATGAGAGAATACAACCCACGTAATTATTTATCTTGTTTATTTGGTATACTTACTTTATTTTTATGCATTAATGCAGCTCAAGCAGTAAACCTATATGATCAAATGTTTGAATGTATTGTTCCTGCTAAATTTCTACCCGTCAACTATAGAGTTAGATGGCTAGTAAGTAAAAAAAATATTTATTCAGCTTTTGGAAGAGCTGTAGATCATACTACTGACGCAGAAGGTAATTTATTAGCCCTGAGTAATATGTATGATCAAAATACTAATTGGAGTATTTTAAATAAGAAAGGCCGATATGAAATTATGTTTATATTAAATAGTGAAATTATTATAGATGCTAAAAATTTAAAATGTCATTCTATCGAATTTGATCAATCTATTGCAACGCAAACTTCAAATTATTTTAATGATGATGATAAAACTGAGAAAAATAACTTTTATTGGCATGATGGTAATCCTCTTAAACTGGTAGAGGTCGAAGCTAGTGATATGAAAAATGGTGATGATGATACTTGTGCTGTGATACTAAGTCATACAGAAAAAAAACATGATAACGTAAAAACTCCTTTAATTCCTAAAAAGAGAAGTTGCTGTAGTAAAGCTGCCAAAATGTGTGTGTTATTGTAATATTCCGAATAATTAATATAATATAAATATGCTGCTATAAAAACTGCAGCATTTTTATTCAAAATATATTTATAATGAATCGGAAATCTTCTAGTTTAATTTTATATAACACTTTATTTGAGAGTCTAACAAAATATAAAATTTTGTATAAAATCCATTTTTATATCATTAAACTAACTTTATCTCGTTATGACCTGATATCTGACATCTATCCATCTGATAGATTTGTCGGTAGGCTTCATATATCAATTTCTCCTTACATTGCTTACCCTAGTTGCAAGGCTTGAACTTTTACCTTGATAAGTTAATTTCTGATATATCCCGATCAAGTAAACTTTTATCAAGCATTTTCTTGTTCTTCCAAAAGCTGTTGTAAAGTTGGCCTGCCAGTTTTTTGCCTGACTAATATTTCTAAATTAAGAGCAGCACAAATAACCATTATTTTTCTTATTCCTATCTCATGGATAGTTCCATTTTCTATACCAGATATAGTGGCTCTACTCATGCCTAAAGAAAAAGCTAATTCTTGCTGAGTAAGTTTTTTGTTTTTCCTGTGTTTTTTAATTTCCTTACCAATTTCATCAAGCTGCATAATATGTATCCTATATAGTGCAAAAGTAAATTTTATGCATATATGCATTTTATATAATACATATTATACAATAATTATCTATATTATGCCACTTTATTTATATATTACGTTTTAAAAAATTATAATTTGGAATTATCCGTATAGAAGTGTCAAAATAAATATAGAACTAAATAATGTTATATAAAATAAATTTTATAATTATAGACTATTGATCATGCTCTGATCTTGAGCAAGATGTCATTAGCATTTTATTTTATAAATAACAGCCAATGTATTTGATTATACATTACGCCAAATGGTGCCTTCTGGCTTATCTTCTAAAACTATGCCATTTGCAAGTAACTCATTACGAATTTTATCCGCAGTTGCAAAATCTTTATTTTGTTTGGCAAATTTACGCTTATTTATTTGCTCTTCAATTAAATCTGGAGAAATTTGACTTTTTGCATTAAAAAAATCTTGCGCTTCTTTGTTTATCAGGCCAATTGTACCAGATAAAGCTACCAACAGCTCTGCCAGGCCTTGGTTCTGTTCTTTATTTATTTGGCTAGCTATCTCAAATAGTATACTTATAGCTAGAGATGTATTAAAATCATCATTCATAGCCTGCTTAAATTTACTAGCATACTCCAAGCTCCAATCTATATTTACCTGCCTATTAATATTATAGGGCTTAATTGAGGTATACAGCCTGGTGAGTCCTTGCTTGGCATCGCTTAACCCGTCATCGCTAAAATTTAACGGGCTGCGATAATGGGTACGCAGCATGAAAAAGCGGATAACTTCTGCATCATACTGGTTTAGTACATCCCTAAGCGTAAAGAAATTACCCAATGATTTGGACATTTTTTCATCATTGATATTTAAAAATCCGTTGTGCATCCAATAATTGGCAAATTTACACCCATTATGCGCCTCACTTTGCGCTATTTCATTTTCATGATGTGGGAACTGCAAATCTTGCCCGCCACCATGAATATCAAAATTTTTGCCTAATAACTCTTCACTCATTGCCGAGCATTCTATATGCCACCCCGGACGACCATTGCCAAATTTAGACTCCCAAAATGGCTCACCCGGCTTTGCGGCCTTCCATAATACAAAATCTAATGGGTCTTGCTTATTCGGCTCAACAATGACCCTCTCGCCAGCGCGTAAGCTGTCAATTGATTTTCCTGATAATGCTCCATATTCTTTGAATTGTCTTACAACGTAGTATACATCTCCATTATTTGCTAAATAAGCATAACCTTTTTCAACTAAACTATCTATTATATTTAGCATTTGTGGGATATACTCAGTTGCTCTAGGTTCCATATCCGGACGCATTATGCCTAGTTTAGCAAAATCTTCATGCATGTAATTTATAAATCTATTAGTTAAGCTATTTATATCTTCTTTATTTTCCATTGCCCGGTTAATTATCTTATCATCAATATCAGTTATATTTTCTACATAGGTTACTCTATAATCAGAGGCAATAAACCAACGCCTTACCATATCAAATACAACGGATTTTCTGGCATGTCCTAAATTGCAATAATCATAAACAGTTTGACCACATATATACATTTTTATTTTATTTGCTTCAATGGGTATAAAATCTTCCTTCTTTTTGGTAAATGAATTATAAATTTTCATTTTTACTCTTTCTTTTGTAATACACAGTAATAAAATCCGTCACTGTCATTATCTGGTAATAACTGAATTTCATTTACAATGATAACTTTTTCTAAATTTTGTTTAAAAAATGCTATATTTTCCTGGTTTTCTTCCTTAAAAATAGAACAAGTAATATAAACCATATATCCTTTACTTTTTAAGGTTTTCCAAAGATTTAATATAATACTTCTTTGTGTTGTTACAAAATTATTTATATCACTGGGTTGGCGATGAAATTTTATATCCGGGTTTCTTTTTAATGTACCACTAGCCGAACAAGGTACATCAGCAATTATAATATCAAAATGCTGGTTATCCCACCAGTCTAATTTACCAGCATCAGCACATAAAATATCTGCTTTTAAATTTAACCGGTTCAGGTTTTGTTGTACTTTTTCCAGCCTGTTTTTATCTATATCCATTGCCAATAGATTAACCTGGTTATTTTCTAAAATCTGGCAAGCTTTGCCCCCAGGTGCACTACATGCATCTAAAATATATTGATTATCTTTAATATTTATAATATTTTTTAAGTTCTGGGCATTAATATCCTGAATTGATACATACCCTTCTTTAAAAAATGGAATTTTTTCAACTGATATGTTATCAATTACAATAACTTTATCTAAGCCTTCAGTTGCAATATTTGTTTTGTCTTTAAAGGTTATAGATTTAATTAACGGTATTAATTTATAATCAATATTTTCTGTGTCTAAATATTTAATATACTCAATTAGTTTTATTTTATTAGGATTTAATCTTAATGATATTTTTGGCTTTGTATTAGAACATGCTATTATATTTTGCCAGTTATTTGTATAATCTTTTTTTAATTTATTAATTATCCATTTTGGAAAATTATATTTATATTCGGAATTTTCAGTTAGTTTTCTTTCTATCTCATTTTGAGTACGTAAAAAACTGCGAATTATTGCATTAGTAAAATTTTTAATTTTTATATTTTTTATTAGTTTGAAACTTAAATCAACTATATCATTAGTAATGGCATATGCAGGTTTTTTAGTAAACTTTATTTCATAAAATGCAATTAGTAATAAAAATTTTATTTCGTTTTGTGGTTCACTTTTTATTAAACTTTTTAATATAGCGTTTAGAATAAAGTAATTACGCATTACCCCATAAGTTACATCTTTTACTCTACTAATATTTATATTTTGATTAACAATGTATTGGTTAAATACTTCAGCGAGATTTTTACCAGATATAACTTCTGATATTATTTTAAATATTATAATAAGTTCAGAAGAAACAATATTTATATTTTTAGACTTTTTGTCTGGGGCAGAAATATGTTGATCATATTTTTTTAAAAAAATCTTATTCACTTGTTATTGCCATTCGCTTAAGTTATGTTTCACGTGAAACATATAATTTAATTAATAAAATATTTTATTAATTAGTATAACCAGTAAATAAATGTTTCATGTGAAACATTAGTAGTTTTACCAGTAATTTTCAACTGCCATATTTCCAGGCTTCCCTCTACGTGAAATTACCAAACCACGTTCTGCCAATATTTTTCTGGTATCATCAACCATTTCTGGATTACCACAAATCATTATTCTGCTGTCTAAAACATTAATATTAGTATTAACATATTGTTCTAATTGATTATTTTTTAATAATTCTGTTATTCTGCCATATAAATTTGCACCATTATCTTCTCTGGTAATTATTTTTACATAAATTAATTTATTTTTTACCATCTCAGCGTAATATTCATGTGTAAAAAAACCATTAATTAATTCTTGATAAGCCAGTTCTTCTTTATTACGTACACAGTGGACTAATATTACTTTGTCGTATTGCTCCCAAATTGTGAAATCATACATTATAGAAATAAATGGGGCCAATCCAGTACCCGTAGATAAAAACCATAGATCCTTACCTTTTTCAAATCGATCAGTAGTAAGTAACCCATAATTGGTTTTATCAACATAAATATTATCATTTACATTCAAATTTTTAAGCCGTTGTGTAAATTCCCCATCAGGAACAATAATAGAATAAAACTCTAGTTCTTCATCATAGTCGGCTGATACTATTGAATAAGGCCTCCATACAATAGTCCCATCTTCTTTATCTACTCCAAGTCTGGCAAATTGACCTGGAATAAATGTAAAACTTTCATTTCTAGTAGTTCTAAAACTAAAAAGATGATCTGTCCATTTATGCAAATAAGTTATTTTTTCTGTTGTATATTTATCTGGCTTCGTCATAAAGAAAAATTCCAATGTTAATCAAGACATAATTATCGCATAAAATACGGTTTTTATTTAACTATTTGATCTAATATTTTTAGCATAAAAATGTATTAACATTATTATTAACTTATTATATATTATATAAGTTATAGTTAATGTTATTAAACAAATTTAGTGTTAATAAATTAAATAAATTGATTTAAATCAACAGCTTAAATTGTGAATAACCTAAATATTAAGTAACTCTTACTATTTTGATAATTTGTGGATAATTATATAACTTAAATTGTAATTGTTTATAACTTGATTTTATTAACAGGATATGAAATAGTTATACACAGGCTTTTGTTGGTAAAAAATATATACAATTATAGAATTTATAGGCAATATCTAAATTTTTAAGTTAAATATGACTATTTTTAATGAGTCATTACATTTATTAGTTAATTAAGTTATAATAGATGCTTATATATTTATAGATAATACTATTTTATGAAAAAGATCCTTATTATTCGTTTATCTTCATTAGGCGATGTTATCCATACATTCCCTATGGTTTATGATATAAAAATAAAAAAACCTGAATATACAATAGATTGGCTGGTAGATGAAAATTTTGAGGATATTGTTAAGCTAAACCCACATGTAAATAAAATAATCTCTATTCCCTTAAGACGATGGAAAAATAATAAGATAGGGGCTATTTATGAATTTATTAGCTGGAGAAATCAGGTTAAATATGAAAGTTATGATTATATTATTGATGCTCAAGGTTTAATTAAAAGCGCTATTTTTACCAAGCTTTTTAAAGGAACTATACATGGGCTAGGTAAATACTCTATAAAAGAAAAACTAGCTACCAGATTTTATAATTATAAATATGAAACAGGCAAGGAATTTTTAGCCACTACAAAAAATAGACTGTTAGCAAGCCAGATATTTGATTATAAAATAAATAAAGCTACATTAAATTTTGGCTTACACTTAAAAAGTAAGACTAATAAAATAAAAGATAACTATGTGATTTTTTTTCATGGCACTTCTAAAGATAGTAAAAAATACAGCAAAAATAATTGGGCAACTTTAGCAGATTATTTGATAAAAGAATATAATTTAAACATAATTTTGCCCTACGGCAGTGTATATGAAAAAATTGAAGCAAATAATATAAAAAATATAGCATCTTCCGATAGGATATTTGTTTGCGACAAAATATTAGATTATACAGAACTCGCAGATTTAATTATAAATGCAAATTTTATATTTGGGGTTGATACTGGATTAGTACATTTAGCTAATGCTTTAAATAAAAAAGTAATTGCAATTTTTATGGATTCAGACCCACTTAAAACAGGAGTATTTGAATCAGATATAGCCAAGAATATCGGAGATATAGGCAAGGCGCCATTAGTTACTGATATTATTGATTTATATGAAAAAATCAATAAATGAGATATATTTACTCCTTAATTTTATATCTACTTACTCCATTTATAATATTATATTTAAAAAAGAGGGGAAGAAAAAACCCAGATTATAATTATAACTGGAATGAAAGATTTGGCTTTAATTTAAAAAATAACACTGATAAACCTATACTTTGGATACATGCAGTATCCGTAGGGGAGACCAGGGCTATAGCTAAATTAATTCAATTAATTGAAGAAAGTTATCCAGGATATCAGCTACTAATTACACAAATGACACCTACTGGAAGAGCAACAGCTAAAAGCTTATATCCTAAAGTTATTATTCACTATATACCATATGACTTACCGCATGCAGTAATAAGCTTCTATCAAACGTTTAAACCCAAAATTGGTTTAATTATGGAAACCGAAATATGGCCAAATCTTGTTTATTATGCAAGCAAATATAACACTGCATTATTTTTAATAAATGCCAGGCTATCTGCAAAATCATTTAATGGCTATAAAAAAATTAGGTTTTTAATCAAACCAATTTTAAATAAATTTAGTAAANNAAATAAATTTAGTAAAATTCTAAGCCAGGACATTGCAACTAAAAAAAATTTTATTAAACTAGGCTATAATGGATATAGTGAAGTTTTGGGTAATACCAAGTTTGATTTAACGATTAGTGAAGAATATTTTAAATTAGCTAAAGAATTAAAACATAATATAAGTAATAAAAAAGTGGTTATTTTTGCTTCTACCAGAGATGGAGAAGAAAAGCAGATAATTAGTCAAATTAATGACCAAAATTATTTAATTATCATAGTGCCTAGACACCCGGAGAGGTTTAAAATAGTTGAAGAGCTACTTATACAAAATAAAATAAATTATGTAAAACGTAGTTCCCATGAGCCAATAGCCCAGGAAACTCAAGTATTTCTTGGGGATAGTATGGGCGAAATGTTTATGTATTATTCTATGTCTGATTTAGCGGTAATGGGCGGCAGTCTTAATAATTTTGGTGGCCAAAATTTGATCGAACCTATCTTTTTGGATAAACCAGTTATTTTAGGAACATCGATATTTAATTTTGCTAAAATTGCAAAAGATGCACTACATATTGGCTGCGCCCTTCAAATACAAAATATTAATGAATGTTTTATTACTATTAACAAGCTACTCAACCAATCTGGGGCATATAATGAAAAGTATAACCAGATGGTGCATGCTTGTAAATCATTTTCCAGGCAGTTTCAGGGTGCTTCGCAAAAAGTAATTGATTCAATAAGTGAGTATATTTAATGTTTCACATGAAACAATTTTATTTTAATAATATAGAGTAAATGTAATAATATGTTTAATTAAACTAAATCATGAAATATGATAAGAAAGCTCATAAGAATTCTAAAAAAATATATTAAATTTAATAATTTTTTTAGAATAACATTGAGTTGGAGGTCAGCATGATTTTACTTTTACTTAATTTGCTGTTTAATGGTTTTTTATTAGGATTGCTATATTTATTTGGCGCTGCATTAATTCATAAAAGCCCACAGCCAGCAAATTGGTTATTTTTTGGATTTGGAATAACAGCAATAATGATGTTAATTGGCAGTTCCAGAATAGGTGTTTATTTTTTAAAACTATATTTAGACTGTAGGGCGCCTATTGATAGTGAATGGCAAAAGTTGGAACCAATTATATTTGAAGTAATAAATCAGGTAAACCGGATTAAAGGAACAAGTTATCAAATTGATAACTTAAAAATTGTATTAGTTAATAATCAAATACCAAATTCTGAGGTAGTATCCAGTAACACTATCATACTGGCAGAGGGTTTATTAAATATATCAGAAGAGGATTTAAAAGCAGTAATTGCACAAGCTTTAGGGCACCTGTATAATCGGGATAGTTTTATTCTAACTGCACTTATTTTTGGAACTTTAGCAACAAAAATAGTAAGGATAATATATACAATATACATGATGCTATTTAGAATAATAACAGTTATAACAGGCAGATTTGGTAAAAAAGGAATAAGTTTAATGCCTGTTATAGCATTAATTCCATTTATAATATTTCTGCCGGTAATAATACTTAATTGGATAAGCAACCAGTTTTTAGATATAACATTACGCTTTATGTGTCGGCAGTATGAATATAGGGCAGACAAATTTGCTAAAGAAGCTGGATATAAAGAAGGGCTAATTAACTACCTAAAAACTATACATATGATGAATAAAACAAAAGATGGTATTATAGAGCGGATACTTGCGATTAGACCTTCTGCAATGAAGCGCATTAGTAAGCTGTGAGTGTTAGATAAATTCGTGAAAATATTAATTAAAATTATACTGATATATATTGCATAAATTTAAAGCATTTCTAAGCGCAAAATACCACTAATCGATTATTTTCTTGCAATTATTTAATAAAACTAAAAAACCCTTAGGGTAGTTATAGCTTGAAAATATAATATTCCAATGAGTAGGAGTATTGTTATCGATCTTATGTCTATAAATGTCATAGATTATTTTATTATAATTCATTATAAAATGGCCTGTAATTACGTCCTCCATATCATTCTCGTCAAAAGAATAACTGGCATCACCAAAGGTTGTTACCGTCATTTTTGGGTTTTTTATGCTGTAGCTAAAAGTAAGTCTGGTTCCGTAATTACTCTCATCAAATACCGTTTTAAATTCTTCAGGTGTGTTAGAAGAAGGTTTAATCTCATCGCATATCCACGAATATTTATTTGTAGCATTAGCTATACTTATGCATGACAATAATGCAAAAAACAGGTTAATAGATTTCATTTTTATTCCCTTAAAAAGGTATATAGGTTTATTAAAGCAAATTGCATCAAATATGCATGTTTTCAAAGAAATTTTATTGGCGGATTCTAACTAAATATTTCACAATTTTAGTAAACTTATTGGTATAATAAGTTGAATTATTTTTAATTAAGCAGGATTTTAACAGTGAATAAAAAAATAAGCAATACCTAATTTCGTATGTGAAATAAGCTTAGTGTCAATTTAGGATTACTTTATATTGAAGTGGTAATCTAGAATAAGTCAAATTCAGAATTTAAACCCAGATAGTTATCCTGGTAGGAAATATTAAAAAATAATAATTTAAATGTTGCAATTGCTAATTTTTTTAGCAAGCTGTGGTATCAAAATTATTCTGTAATTATAGTAAGGTTAAATACTCCTTTATTGGGCCAAAAAGAAACATACGGTCGATAAGAGTAATAAAGTAATCAATAAAATATCCTTCTAATTGGCCATTAAAACGCTTATCAAATAAGCATTTTCTATAATTATCTTTATTTATATTCATTATGGCGCAAGCATAGTAGGCCCAGTTTGAATCGCGGGTAATTGGAGCAGGATATTTTTTACTACTGCCATTATAAAAAGTACGGTAGAA
>JAJFBO010000203.1 GCA_020697025.1 Burkholderiales bacterium | reverse complement strand
ATGAAGATGTGTGTATTGGCTGTACGTTATGCATTAAAGCCTGTCCTGTAGATGCAATAGTAGGCAGTAATAAGATGATGCATACCATAGTTGAAAATGAATGTACTGGCTGCGATTTATGTGTACCGGTATGCCCGGTCGATTGTATTTCAATGGTAGATGCTTCATATAAAAAATGGCCAGAAGAAAAAGCAGAGCATGCCAGGGAAAGATATTATGAGCATAACTCCAGGAAAGCCCGTGATATTAAGGAACGTGAGGAACGTATGCAGCTGCAAACCATGCTGCTCCAAAAGAGTTAAAACATAATAAGTGAAATGAAAAAATGTTTAAAAGTCTAAAAGATAGAATTAAAGATAATGAATTACTGAGTATTAGGTTAATTCAATTTTTAATTTTACTTAGCATCTTTGTAGAGTGTTATGGATTATTTTCTAAGGTATTAGGTAGTAATGATTCAAATTTTTATAGTACAGTTGCCAAACATATTGTTACTGCAAATGACTGGGTTAATTTATATTATGCTGGAAGTGACTGGTTAGATAAACCAAGATTGCCATTTTGGCTAACAGCGATATCTTACAAAATTTTTGGCATAACCACTTTTGCCTATATATTTCCTGGGTTTTTATTTAATTTACTTGGTGGATATTATACATTTCGAATAGGTGCTTATTTATATAGCAAACAAGTAGGGCTATTATCAGCGTTGTTCTATTTTACCAGTTTACATTTAATGCTCTCAGCCATTGATATAAGGGCTGAAGCATTTTTATTAGGTGAAATAATACCAGCAAGTTATTATTGGCTGCAATATAATAATAATGAGAGAATAAACTATACCCATTTAGTTTTGGGAAGCGTTTTTACAGCTTTGGCTATAATGACTAAGGGGCTATTTGTTGTTTTCGCTATTTATGCAGGAGTGATTGCCAGTAATATATATAGCAAGCGATATAAAAAATTCATTAACCGAAAATGGTTATTTGCAATATGCCTGCCTTTAATTTTTATTTTACCTGAGCTAGTTTGCTTATTCTTACAATTTGATTTGCATCCTGAGAAAGTTGTTTTTGGTAAAACAGGAGTTTCAGGATTAAAATTCTTTTTTTGGGACAGCCAGTTTGGAAGATTTTTTGATTTTGGTCCATATATCAGTTCAGGCACAGGAATGTACTCGCATTATTTTTACTTTGTACATACATTTATGTGGGCATTCTTGCCATGGTCAATAGTTTTTTTAGTTACATTATATTATGTTTTTTTGCAACTGCGATTAAATAATGATAATTTACAAGTTAAGCAGCAAAAAATAAGCCTTATTTTTTTGCTGGCTTCTTTTTTTATTCCATTCATACTTTTTAGTTTAACTAAATTTCAATTAGATTATTATACTAATATTATTATACCTTTCGCATGTATTTTATGTGCTAATTGGATATGTAATTATGCTACGCGTACTTTAAGACATCCTATATATATTATTCAAATTTATTTAGCTTTAATCCTGACTGCTTTAGCAATAGCATTTAGTTTTTTACTTTTTGAGCGCAATTTGCGAATTGAAATTTTTATTTTTGGTGCAACAGTAATTGCAATATACACACTTTTCATTCGCAATCGCATATTAAATAAAGCAATAGTTTATTCCTGTTTAGCAATTAACCTGGTTTTTATTTTTACACAAATGGTAAATAATCAAATCTATATCAAGTATGATGCAGGTTATCAGATTGCGGATTTTTTAAGCAGCAAGCCACAGGAAGAAGTCTTTGATTATAAAGTTAACTCGTCAAGTCTGGAGTTTCATTTAACCGCACCATATAAAAGAATATCCGATATAAGACAGTTGACTACCCAAAGTAGTCCATATTATTTAGTTGTACCTGAAGAGTTAGAGTCTAGCTTTATAAACATAAAACTGGTTAAAAGATTTAATTCAATCGATCAAAATAAATTTACTTCATTGCTATTTAATCGTAATAAGTTAAATGCCAATACTAAGGTTATATCATTATTACATTTTAGTAATGCAGCAAATATAAAGCAGCAATAAAATTTATAATTTTTATTTATGAGGGATCATAATAATAAATGGTACAGAACAAAAAATGGTTTTTTGCTGCTATTTTAGCAGTGATTTTTATAATATTTTCTTCAAGTATAGATCAATTTATTGCCAGAGCCTGCTACACTGAAAGTATAAAGCTATTTTATGGTGAACAAGCATTATGGTGCAAAATTATTTATTATTCTGTGCCATTTATTACAATTGGTTTGGTATTGACTCCTTTGATATGGCTTTTTATGGAACGTAATAATTCAAGGAAGTGCAAAATAATAACTAAGTTTGGGATAATGACTTACTTAGCTTTGATTCTAGGCCCTGGTCTGGTAGTAAATGTGATTTTTAAAGATCATTGGGGACGTCCAAGGCCGTACCAGGTTTTGCGTGATGGTAAACAATATACCCCATTTTGGCATCCGCATTTTTCAGAAAATAAAGATAACAGTTTTCCTGGAGGGCATGCATCAATTGGCTTTTTTCTGGGGATTCCATTTTTGGTATTAGGCCGAAGAAAAACTGCGATTATACTTAGTTTGACGGGGGGGGTATTAATTGGAACTGTACGTGTTTTACAAGGGGGACATTATGTTAGTGATATATTTTTTTCAGGAATTTTTGTTTGGGTTATCGCTTTGATTGTTATCCACAGTATGCATAGGATTTTGAAAGGGTTTAACTAGTGAGCAGAAACTCCAAGTTATTATTACTAACAATGTTAATAATTAATGGCATTTTTAATGCTAAATTTCAATTACATTATGATGAAGCATATTATTGGGCATGGGGACAAAATCTTTCTTTATCTTATTTTGACCATCCGCCGATGATTGCTTATTTAATTAGGGCGGCTAATTTATTTGGTCATTCAGAATTTTGGGTTCGCGCACCGGCTATAGTTTCAGCATTTATAACTTTATTAGTAATATACAAGCTTGCATTACGAATGTTTGGGCATAAAGTTGCTGAAATTACCATGATTTTAGGATTTTCTTTACCGATACTTCAGGCTACAGCATTTATTATTACTCCTGATAGTCCATTATTAATGTTCTGGGCTTTAACTCTTTATTGCTTTTATATATATGTATTTGAAGAGAGGACAGCATATATTTATATAGCAGGCTTATTAGCTGGATGTGCTTTTTTATCTAAATACACAGCATTATTTATTTATCCGGGCCTATTTTTATTTCTTATAACCTCACGACAATACCGCAGCCTTTTGCTAAAAAAAGATATTTATCTGGCTTTTATGTTGTTAATTATTGTTGCCGCCCCAGTAATTATATGGAATTACAATCATCATTGGGTATCTTTTAT
>JAJFBO010000202.1 GCA_020697025.1 Burkholderiales bacterium | reverse complement strand
CCTTTTTCTGGAGTATAACATGACTACCAAATTGCGGACTAAAAGTCCATACCACCGATTAAAATCGGTGGTTTTAACCTTAAGCTTGGAAAATAAATATTGTTCTTACTTAATACTTCTTTGGTAAACGTATAATTTTAATATAATATAATTACTTATAACCATTTAAGAACACTAAACCATGCCAAATGAAAATACTGAAAAACAAAAGCTTTCATTTAAAGAATATTTTCAAGCTGCTATTTCATTTACTCTCACAAGGCTTGCGTTACTATCATTTAGGCAGCCAATACATATTATTAAAACAAACAAACAAGCAAAACCTGAGGTTTCTAGTTGGACTTTTATTAAAAACACATTAGCAGAAGAAGGCTTAAAAGGATTTTATAAATCAACTTGGACAAGTGTAAATAAAATTATCTTAATCGAATCTTATCGCGGGCCACTTTTACTTGCGACACCTAGGTATATCGAGCAATTTTTTCCAACTTTAACTAAAGATTACCCCTGGTCAAAAAATGCTCTTTCTATTGGCGCATTAACACTTATAGATACAACTATTATATGCCCTATTTTAAGAGTTTCTGCTCACCAAGTTACAGATAATAATAAAACAATACTAGTTAGAGATATTTTTAAGCAATATTATCAAACTGGGTTGTTAAATGAACTCTATCGTGGATATAAACCCTTATTATTTCAAACAACCGTATTTTGGGGAAGCTTTTTAATATTTGATGACCTAACTAAAGAACTAACAGAAAAATACTTTGGTAAAGAAAAGTCTAGAACAACTCTTGTTTCAACCTCACTCGCTGCAGGCTTTATATATTCAGGAATTAAGACAGCGCTAAACATTGTTCCAGATACGGTTAGAACTCAAATGCAGCAAGCAAATAGAACAAATTTAGGAGTATTTGCAACTCTTAGAGATTTACATATAAAATGCGGAATGAAAGGATTATTTGCCGGCGCTACGTTAAAATATATTAATGGAGCGCTTGGATTTGCCTATAAAAGTATTCTTAGAGAGGTATTTAGTGAGCCAAAAAGTTCAAATGTAAGTGGGGAGACACGGTTTGTATTAGATATTGAAAAAACATTTGAACAAGAACGCCCAGTTATACGCGATAACCAGCGACAAACATTAAATGATAGCTTAATTAGAAAATATAAAATAAACGTAGAAAGTTCTATTGAGCAACAACATCCGGTTATATGTTGGAGAGATTTGATTAGAACTAATAAAGAACAAATAATTAAAAAAGAAAATGAGCGCTAAATTATATTTAAGTTTTAATATTTACTTTTATTTTTAACTGAGTTAGTTTCATAATTATTAATTTAATATTATTAAAAATATGGAACAAGATTTATTTGTGTCTAATACCGTGGATGGTTTTATACCTATTGCTTCATGGTTCAATTTTCCAAACCAATCTTTTAACCATTCTATTGGTTTCTGGCATAATTTACCGATAGTATTTCCTTCATATGGAATGTGTGGCGGGATGGTATTTGCGGTTGCAGATTATTTTGAATCTTCTGAATGTTTACCAAATGAAGAATATCCAGGTGAAATCTTAGGCGAGTATTTAAAGCAACGACAAGCAGACAGTATTAATCTAAATACTGCATGGAATTATTTACTTTTAACCCTAGAAAATCAATATAGAGATTACTCTTATACTATGGAAGCTTGGAAGATGGTTAAAGAAGATATTGATAATAATCATCCATCTCCTCTTGGTGTTATTCGTATTAAATCTCTCAACCCTTTTAAGGTATTTAATCAACATCAACTACTTGCTTATGGTTATCAAATAAATAAGGATATAGTTAATATTAATGTTTATGATCCCAATTTCCCCTTTAGTGATAATCTTATATTAAGTTTTAATACAAGTAGTAATAGTGAAACTTTTAAAATTACTAGCTCAATGCGCTTAGGCAAGGTTTATAGTTTTTTTAAAGCACCTTATGAACCAAAACAACCATCAAGCCTTACTGGGTAAAATTTGTTTCTATTTCGAACCGGTCATAGTAATAATTTCAAAACTTGCTTTTATTTCTTCCGCGCTATAGCTGAACTTTTCCCTATATATCTCCTCTAAGGTGATAAAAAATTCCTTACCTAAATATTGCTTACTTCTATTTATAAGGATATTACTTTCACCCATGAATCTTAGATCATGCATTAGCTTAATCGTACTACTATAGCTAGTTGTTATTATCTCATTGTCTGTAACAGGGATTGTAAAACCTGCTCGTTGCATAAGAGCTGCTGCGGTTTTAATATCAATAAATGGCGAAATATGAGGACTGACCCCTATATTTAATTTTAGTTCAGTTTCAAACATTGCTTCTTTAAGCTCTATTAAAGTTTCAGGGCCAAATATCGATGCTAAAAATAATCCATTTGGTTTAAGAATTCTCCTTAATTGAATAAGAGTACCAGGCAAGTCATTTACATTATGCAAATTAAGAACGCTAATAATTAAATCAAAACTATTATCAGCAAAAGGGATAAATTCCTCGTCACAGACTATTTTTTCTCCACGAACATGGGTAAGCATTGTTAAAGAAGAATCTGTATGAATAATTTCCTTAACCCCTCCTCGTCCGTTAATTATACGACCAACTAAGCCATTTCTGCCGCCTAAATCTAATAAAATTGGAAATTTAGCAGTCATATCATCTAACCTGCTCACCAAATCTTCAGCAGAAAACTGATAGAGAAAATCATAGTTATCTAAAGCTACAGCACTTCTATTCCTATGCTTAACAAGTAAATTACGATCAAATATTATATGTGACATGTAAAGAGTCTATGTAGGTTAATATTGACTATAAAATAACATGTTTATATGATCCAAGCTAGTATTAGCATGGAGGGATAAAATGTTTAAATTACAAACCGCTTACAACAATTTAACAGTTTCGCAAACGAAAGCTATTCAATTTTTACTTGGAATATTTCTTTTATTTGCTGCGTCTCAAATTTCTATTCCATTAAAGCCAGTTCCTATAACACTTCAAACAGTTGCAGTAATGTTGATCGGCCTAACTTATACACCTTTTGTTGCAGTTAGTACTGTTACTACATGGATATTAGCAGGTGCCCTTGGACTTCCGGTATTTGCTGGATACGCAGCAGGAATTGGTGGTAATACCACTGGATACTTATTTGGCTTTATATGTGCTGTTTTTGTGATGAGCTTAATTCAACAAAAATATAAGCTTAAGTCATTTATAGGCATAAGTATTACTTGTCTAATTGGTACATTAATAATATTTGCATTTGGAATTATTTGGCTTGCAGGAATAATTGGTCTCAAACCAGCATTAACATTTGGAGTATTACCTTTTATTTTACCTGGAATGGTCAAAATTGTGGTACTTTCATCAATAATTAAG
>JAJFBO010000010.1 GCA_020697025.1 Burkholderiales bacterium | reverse complement strand
CATTTTCCCATACTTTCCCGGCAAACGTTCCGGCATAAACTTTTCCGTTTTTATTGGCTAAGGTATATACTGCTCCATCATTCATTAATTTAATCGAAAGATTTTGCGGTTTATGACGCTGCTCAAGCATCATCTTACATTTATAAGAAAAACAATGGACATTTGCCCCAGCTGTAACTGCGCAGAAAAATAAGATTAATATTCTGATAAAAGATTTCATTAAAAAGTGTCTCCAAAAATTGGTTAAATATAATTAAAAAAACAGATTAATACCAAGTATAAATCCATTTTCCCAGCGTTAAAACTACAGGGAAAATGTATTTACTTAAAGTATTGTTTGAATTAATAAATTATATTTTTTATTAAAGGAGTTGTATATTATACACTGCCAAATAGTAAAGTTGATAAAAATTTCTTATAATAAGTAGCTGCCTATAAGTACAGCTACTTATAAAAATAATCCGGCTAGATTGACTGCCAGCTACCATTATTAAATAGCCACACATTTCCACTATCTGTACCGGCGTATAAATTGCCGAACGAATCAACAGTTAAGCTCCAGACCATACTTCCATCTAAAGTATTCAACTTTTCCCAATTATTATTAGTGTATTGCCATACATTGCCATTTTTAGTAGCTACAAGTGGAGTTGTACCCATAAAAGCTATTGACCAGATTATACTATTATCTATAGATCCGCCAGAACCACTACCAGAAAATTGCTGCCAGCTGCCAGCTTCCGAAGTATACCTCCAGAACTCGCCTCCAAAATTTCCAGTATATAGATTATTTGAGCTGTCAACGGCCACCACCCAGGCTGATGTGTTTCCTAAACTTTCTGCATAACCAATTTGCGCCCATGACTCATTTAAGTATTCCCATATATTACCGTGAAAAGTCCCGGCATAAATTTTTCCAGTACTATCTTTTGTTAAAGATCCAATTGAAGTTGAATCTACAGTGCCTTCATAACCAGAACCTGCTAATGGAATCCAGACTTCATTAATATATTTCAAGACCGTTCCTTTATCTGTCCCGGCGTAGAGTGCCCCATTAACATTAATTAAAGAATTTATACAACTATCATCCAAGGTGCCAGCCCTGTCACTGCCTGATAGCTTTGTCCAGCTGTTCTGGGTTCTTTTCCATACATATCCCGAGGCTGTGCCTACATATATATTATTACTTTCAATATTGATTGTAGACACAAATTGTCCATCCAGGGATCCGCCTGGACCAGCACCTCTTAACTGAGTCCAGTTATTTTCGACAAGTTGCCAAACTTTTCCAGCAAATGTTCCGGCATATATTATATTGTTTTTATTAGTTACAATATTTACGGGTGTTCCATCTAAACTATATAAACTATCTGCCGAAAAATTTTTTATCGGCGATTTGGTCTTATGTTCTAAAATAAGCCTACATTTATCTGAGTAACAATGTACACTTGCATTAGCTTTAAAGATACAGCATGAAAGAATTGCTATTTTAATTAAGAATTTCATAAAAAATTTTCTCCTGAAAAGTAATTAATATAATAATTTAAATAATTATATTATATTTATTATTCTTGGAGCTGCAAATTATCCATTACAATCAATATGCAATAGCTTTACGAAGATTTACTGCAGTGGTCGCCGTTATATTGGAAGTACGTGCTGTCCATGTAATACAATTTGGTGAAGTTAGTAAAGTATTTGAATCACCCGCTATAATGCAGTTGCCTCCATAATATACTACTGAATTTAAATTTGTATTTGGTACTCCAGCAGTTTGTTGTATCCAGGTTTTTGCATCTAATGAAGTTAGGATCACTCCGACTGCCCCGTCACTATTGCCAACTGCAATGCAACCATTAGTGGTGCCATTG
Organism: Burkholderiales bacterium; assembly: GCA_020697025.1. Taxonomy (GTDB): domain Bacteria; phylum Pseudomonadota; class Gammaproteobacteria; order Burkholderiales; family UBA11063; genus Aquella. The sequence goes on along the minus strand of JAJFBO010000010.1, from coordinate 10,382 downwards.
GAACATGTAACAGAATTAAGTTCTACTGTCTTACCAGATGTTCTTGTTGTCCAAGTTACCCCATCAGGAGAGGTTACTATTGAGCCACCAGCCCCAACTGCAACAAACAAATTACCAGCTGAGCCTTGTGGGCTTTTTAAATAGCTTACCGAATTTAATCCACTAGCAGTGTTAGCCGCTATATTCCAGCTGCTGCTGGCAAGGCTAACCGTCGAAACAACTACTCCACTTGATCCATTAACTCCTACTGCTACACAATTATTCAACCCGCATGTAAAGCTCATTAAATTAGCTGTAGTACCAGATATAGCGGTCGTCCAGGTAATACCACCATCATTAGTAGTTAGTATTATTCCATTATCTCCAACAGTCATGCAAAAATTAGAAGTTACACATTGTATATCCCGTAAAAAATTGGTTGTGCCAGAGGTTCTATTTGTCCACGAAGTCAAATTAGGTGATGTATGTATGAGGCCTGCAGAACCAACAGCAATATAATTAGTGCCATTATAAGTTATACTATTTAAAGTTGCCCTGCTCCAATTTATTCCATCTGTGGATACCAGGATTATTGCTGTCCCAACTGCCCAAAAATATGTACCGTCATAGTATACAGTCATTAAATTTGCAGAAGTTTCTCCAGCTGCCTGCCTGGTCCAGGTCATAGCGTCTGGAGAAGTAAGAATAACCCCTGCATTACCAACTGTTACATATTGATTTTTTGCATATACAATACTATTTAATTGAGTTGTTACCGGAGTCATCCGTGCAGTCCAGGCAACACTTTGCGGGTTGGTAGTAGTATACACGGTTTTGAATTCAGTACTACTACCCACAACTACATAAAGGCCGTTATTATATACTGAGCCCCTTGCTGTAAATGTGGTTGCAATATTAGCTCTTCGCGTCCATGTGGTCAAAATATTAGAAGAAGCACAAGCTCCTGCGGTGCCAAAAGCATAATATGTACTTCCGTCCCATAAAGAAGTAAAATAATTACCAGTTACAGATCTTGTAGTCCATGTTGTACCATTTATAGAAGTTAACAAATTGGCAGCTGTACTTAGTGTAGCAATATAGCCATTACTTGCTTTAAATAAATTATTTATTGTTGATCCTGGAGCAGCAGTCACCCGTGTAACCCAGGTTCCACCAAATACTGTAGGGTTAGTAACTATGGATCTGGAAGAAATACCTCCGGCAACAATATAATTAATCCCATCATATAATATACTTAATACTGATAGTGCACCTGGTGAGCTAGGATCCACATTCCAGATAATTCCGCCAGGTGAAGTATAAAGCGTACCAGTATTGGTCGCAGAAAGCCCCAGCACATATAAGCCGGACTCTCCCTGGGTAAACGCCTGGCCAATTATAGTATTATTAACAAATGGCGGTTTATTGTTTACAACCCATGTTGCCACATCAGTAGCACTAACTACACTGCCAAAATCCCCTACCACCACATATAGGGAAGTATTAACTGCAGAGTAAGCAATAGCTATTGCTGCTGATGTATATGATTGAGTTGTACCATTTAAAGTATACGAAAATATAGGATAAATATTGACATTCCCGACTGCCTGGGTAGTCTGGGGATAATACCCAATTACCATTACACAACTGGCATTTGGAGCTAATGACTGTCCTGTAACACAGGTTGTTCCTGCTGCACCATAATTCATAGCTGAATTCTGTGTATTTAAATTATTAAATGTAAGATTATTTAAGGTTATATTGCCTGTGTTAGTGATTAATATAACATTAGTTAAAACGCCATCTCCAACAAAACTATTTAAAAAATCACCATTTGTAGAAACCTGCACACTAGGAGATGCCGGAGTCACTATATAAACAATTGTAAGGTTAATTAAATTTATATTCGATGAATTATTGTAAGATATTGATACTGGAGCTTGCCCGCTTGTAGATAAACCAGGAGTGACATTTACATAAAAATTGCAGAAACTTCCAGCAGCCATAGATTCATTGCATGGAGTAGTGCCCGGACTAATTACTATTGGTGAGGGGGCATAAATCTTGATTAAACTTACTGAACTAACTCCATTATTATACAATGTGATTAATTGCTTGTTACCAGAAGCCCCATCTGCAGGATTTATTACAGGATTAAAGGCAGAAGTAATAATATTACCCACATTACTTGTAGTAATCATTAAGTTTTGGATAAATTGATTTGTGTTATTTTCACCTTGTGCAGTTTGCTTTACACCTTTAATAATTAATTGATCAACTTTTTTATCTACATTTATATCATCCCAGGAACCACTTATAAATACAGTACACATTGTGCCTTTAGTATATTGTATTTCTCCGGGTTCATTAGCACAAACAACTTCTGTTTTTAGAGAACTATCAGTAACATAAGCCATAACATCTTTATAATTATCATCTAAAACTATAGGAAAAGATAATGTATTTTTACCATGATTAGGCAGTAGAAGATTTAAATTATCTTTAAAATAAGTAAACCCATTTTCGGAAATAACAGGTTTCTTGACATTAATTAGCTGTTTACTAGTGTAGTTATGTCCCTGATTATCACTAAATTTTAATACCAATAAATAACTTTTCTCAACTTGCGGATAAAATCTAATCTGGCATGTGTTATTTGCTTGTAAAGTAGAACAGGCTGATGCATCAATCAAGTTATTTCCAGTAATGCGCTCTAAATTACCCTGATTATCCTGAGTATATATACCAGCTAAAGATAACTCATTCTCACTATTATTGGTAGCAACCATAAAACTAACTAATTTATTTTTTGTCTGCGGAAGCGGAATTGAGCTACTAGGACTCAATTGCACAATATTGTCAATGTTGTCTACATTATTATTTGTATTATTGCTATCGCCAACACAACTTACCTGTATTAAACATAGTGTAGATATTATTATTAGAAATAAAGATCTCATCTGGAAGACTTATCTCGACAAAATAAATGAATTAGAATGCTATAAGTAAATATAGGGCTAATTTCTAACCCTATATTAATTATCTAGTACAATGTAAACGTAAAATATTTAATAATACTATTAGATGGTGCCGGAGTTAACCCTTGCGGTGTTATCCAATATGCATAAGTATACAGGCCAGCTACTGCATTAGGTTTATTTGTAATATTTATAACACAATTCCCTGTAACACTTGTGATCTGACAGGTACGCCCATTAGCCAAGTAAATTGAGTTTGAAGACTCAGTAGGCAGACTTGTAGGTGGAATAGTTATAGTTACACCAGCACCGCCGTATTGAGCCGAATCACCTGCAGTAGAAACAAACCTAACATTAAAAGAACCACCAGATTCTGCCGTTGCAGAAGACTCTGTAGGACTAGACAAATTTGAAAACAAATTAGCATTTACATAAATTGTATTACCATTATATGCTGGGAAGGTTGGAGCAGGGTTAACATTTACTCCTGTATTTGGGTCCTTATATGAGTATCCAGGAATATTAAGATTAAGCGCTCCAGCATAATAAAACGGATTCCAGAATGTCGAAGGACCTATTGCAGTAAATGCTATATTGCAAACACCTCCAGATTCAGGCAAAGTCGAGGTAGTCGAACCATAACCACAAGTTGGAGTTCCGTATACAATATATCCCACTGGCAGATTATTTACATTAACTGCGAATGAAGATGCAGATTGAGTTCCTACATTTTTATATGTAAATGTGAAAATAATTGGTGACCCTGTATATGCTGAGTTGTAAAAAGTATAAGGACTTGCCGCAGTTCCTGCTCCTCCTGCGCTGCCGCCCGATTTAACTACTGACTCCACTCGCACTAATGCTGCTGCCTGTGCCTGGAATACTTCTGTAGCAAAAGCTGTAACTTTTGCTAATCCGCTGCCAGGAGTATAAGCTACTTTAAGCCTGCCTGTTTTACTAGTTTGTACAGCTGCTACCGGGCCATATTTAACTGTAATATTACAAGATGTACCCCCGCCTGAGGTTAAGGTGAAACCTGCACAACCATCATTAATTACAGATGCGCCAGTAGGAAAGCTCTCTGCAGTATATGAAGGGCTGTCCAAAGTAACATTTTGCCCTCCAGAGTTTACCAAAGTAATTACCTGAGTAGCACTATCAGCATTGTCAGCTCTAATTGCATAAGATGTATAGTTTGGTATTAAATATACAAAGGCATTACTAGTAAATGAACTATACTGGACAGTAAGATATAATCCTGAGTAAGTCTGGGAAGTCCCGCCCTGATCAATATAGTTAGCAATAGCACTTATATTAAAAGAAGCAGCTGACTGCTCAATCGATGGTAGAAAATTTACGCTTACGGTACATTTAGCCCCTGAGTTTAATTGTTGGGTACCATCAAGTTTACAAGTACTGGCTGCACTTTCATAAGTTAAAGTACCTGATGCAATTACCGGAAGAGCAGAAAATTTAATATTGTTAAGTGTTGTGGTTCCAGTATTTTGCACATTTAGTGTTAACTTTGACGTTGTACCAATTACTGCATTTTGTAAGCTACCTTGTGCAGCAGTTAAGGACATACCAGGGCCAGGCAATGCAGAAATATACACAACAGCATATATTAATTGTGCATTATTCAAACTATTATTATAATTAATATACGCCATACTTTGCGAGCTAGTTGGGCTATTTGCATTTACCTGATAAGTACAAGAACTTTCAACTGCCAACGTCCCTCCTGCTGCTCCACAAGACCCAACCCCAGAATTAGTGATCGTAACTGGACTGCCCGCCGCAACTGAAAGTGTAATTCCTGTTATAGGGGCTACACCGTTATTAAGAAGAGTGATTGTTACCGGGGAAGCACCATTCGCAGGATTAATTACCGGATTAGATGCCGAAGTAACCAAATTTCCTACATTATTTGTTGTAACTGATACAGGAGTACTAAAGGAATAGCCTGTAGACCCATTTACCCGATTTTCCATATTACGCTTAAAACCTGAAGTAATAATTGGATGCGGGTCAGGATCATCGGAAACGGTAACCGTAGCAATTAAATCTTTTGCAGTTCCTAAATTTCCTATTCTAACATAAACGGTACATAAGTCGCCCTTTTGATATGTGGTTCCACCTGGGCACACTAAATTAGGCACAAATGCGCCTGGATTACTTGAGTAAGCATATAAAGTTTTAGTATCATGGTCTATAGTAAAGGGAATCTGCATATAAGTATATCCATCAACTGGAGCATATACCGCATTATTCAGATTAGAGTAAGTAAAGCCGGTAGTTGAGGGAATATTTTTAGAAAATGTAATAATTTGATTTGCAGTAAATGTTTTTGATCCATCTGCAGATACAAAAGATAAGGTGAGTAAATAACTCCCCGTATCAGCCGGTGGAATAATTACTACACCACAAGTACCCTTGGCCTGTAATGTAGCGCATTGACTGACATTATCTGAGCCGGCAGTGGTAACATTACCACCGTGTAAATCAAGGTTTGTTACTTTGGCATCCATTGTTACAGTTGCTGTTACCAAATGAAGATTAAAATCAGTATTATTAGTTACTATTAATGACGTAGGATCGTTGTTTGCAGTAATTGGTATCGTAGAAATATTACCTATGTTTACTGCTTCTGCCAAAGTTGGAGTAGGCGTAGGTTCAGGGCCTGGGGGATTAACTGTACCGCTGCTGCCGCCGCCCCCGCAGGATATGCTTATTCCTGCCAGGCTAAGTAGAATTAAAATTTTAAATATTTTATTAATCTGCAAAGATATTTTTTGATTTAACATTTTCATATAGTCCCCAAACATATAACACAATTTATAAATAAGTAAACTGCTGACTTCTGCCATTCAATTTATCTATTTATAAAATTTAGTATTATTAGACTTAAAGCTATATTTATGTTAATAAAGAATTAATTTATATTTTTTATAATATGAGTATTATAGCATGATTTATAGGAAGAATACATAAAAATAAATTTATAAACTATTTGAAACTATGTCATACATATGTTTATGTTAATAACCACTCTTAAAATCAGGCTAATGTATTTATGCTATAATTGGTACCTTTATAATTTTTTTGGTTAGCCTATATGCGTTATTTTATTACTTTAATTACAATTTTTTTTAGTCATACTATATTTGCTACAAGTATCAATATAGTTGCAGCAGAGAATTTTTACGGACAATTAGCCAAAGAAATTGGCGGCAACAATGTAAAAGTTAATAGCATAATTTCCAATCCCAATGCGGACCCTCATTTATTCACAACTACTTCTGCTACCAGTAAAGAAATAGTTAATGCCCAGGTTATTATATATAATGGAGCAAATTATGATGGATGGATGGAACAGATTCTAAAATCACAGAAAAATTTAACTGTTATTAATGTAGCTAATTTAATACAGCTAAATAAGCCAAACATTAATCCGCATCTTTGGTATAAACCAGATACTATGCCAAAACTTGCACTCTATCTTACCAATTTATTTATTAAACTGGATAATAAAAATAAAATTCAATATAGCCAAAATCTGGCAAAATTTTTAAAAGATAATAAACAAGTACAAGATAATATATTAAGCTTAAGGGCTAAGTATGCCGGGATGAAGGTTACAGCAACAGAACCTGTATTTAATTATATGACTAAAGCAATTGGATTACACATGCAAGGCTTAGATTTTCAGTGGAAAATTATGAATAATACTGAACCGAGCCCTAAAATGCTCTCAGCTTACCTTGATTTGTTAAATGGACATAAAATTCGTTTATTATTTTACAATAAACAAGTAATCGATGGTACTACTAAAAATATTTTAGCTATTGCAAAGAAAAATGGTATCCCAGTAGTTGGTATTACTGAAACTATGCCACAGAATATATCTATTAATTCCTGGCTATTAGATCAACTACAACAAACGGAACAAGCATTAAATATGAGTAATAAATGATTGAATGTAGGAACCTGGTTCTGGGTTACAAGCATAAGCCTATTTCCAAACCTTTTAATTTAACTTTGCCTAATAATAAATGGTTTGGAATTATTGGTGAAAACGGTTGCGGTAAATCAACATTTATGAAAACTATTTTGGGTAATTTAAAACCAGTTGCCGGCGAATTACAGATATTTGGTAAAAAACCTGGAAATTCCAATAATAGTATTGCTTATATCCCTCAGGAGCGGGAAATTAATACCAGTGAATATACTTCAGGTCTTACCTTAATAGAACTTAGTTATAATGGTTGGCATTTTGGTATTCCTTTTTTAAATAGCAACACCAAAAAAAAAGCTCTTGATCTTCTAGATTTAGTCGGCGCTACTAAATATATGCACCGGCCTTTTACCACTTTATCAGGTGGACAAAAAAAACGAATTTATCTGGCCCAAGCATTAATTAACCAGCCTAAACTTCTATTACTCGATGAACCTTTAGCTGATCTGGACCCGGAAGCCAAACAGCATTTTATAGAGGCTTTAAACAAAATTCATAAACAGCATGAGCTGACCTTACTTATTATATCGCATGACATGCATCAAATTGCCATGGATTTAGACGGCTATATTCATTTTAAACATACACAAGTACATTTCTGTCAGGAATTACCGTGTATTCGCGAGGGCGCTTATGTGGGCATATGACTTTATGCAAAATGCCGTATTAGCCGGCATAATTGTTGCAACAATTTGTGGGGTTGTCAGCGTATTTGTAGTTATCCGCCGTAGTGCATTTGCTGCCCATGCTTTAAGCCATATGAGCCTAACTGGTGCAACGCTCGGTATGTTGCTTGGTTTTTCAGCTATTTCCGGACAGTTATTTGTTAATCTTATTGCAGCCCTTACTATGGGCTTTCTAGGTGATAAGATTAAAAAGAATGATCTGGCAATTGGCGTTGTGCTTACTTTTGTTTTAGGCTTGGGTGCTTACTTTTTGTTTTTATTTCAAAATAACTATTCAGGTGGTGTGCTAAATATCTTATTTGGTAATATTTTAGCAGTATCAAAAGAGCAAATATATTTATTAACTGGGTTATCTATTGGTATTTTATTGATACTTACAATTTGTGCCAGACCACTACTTTTTGCTTCGATTGATCCAACTTTAGCCGAAGCTAAAAATTTACCAATCCGATTTTTATCAATCGTATTTTTCTGTATTATAGCTGTTACAGTCTCTATGGCCTGCCAGATTGTTGGAGCTTTATTAATTTTTGTTTTACTAATTATACCTGGTGCAATTGCCGGGCTTTGGTGTGACGGTTTCTACAAAACTATTTTAGTAAGTGTCTTAGTTGCAAATATCAGTGTTTTTATATCTCTATGTATAGCATATCAATTTAACTTGCCCACTAGTTTTTGTATTACTACATTGATGTCTTTAATTTACGCGATTAGTCATATCAAAAATCAAGTTTTAAAATTATAAAATTTTTTATATTAAAAAATAAGATAATTGATTATAATAGCAGCGGCAAAAATACGGTTAATAACTATTGGATATGGCATTTAACCTTTGATGCTGTCAAGTATGCAAGTGGAGTCTTCATATCTTTATCAATAAATAAGCCAGAAATAGACCATTCATTAGTATTTTGGTTGTAATCAAATGTAAAGGGTATAATCCACTTAGGGTGAAGATTATTGTTGAGCCGATCTCTAATAATTTCTTTTTGCGGTGAAGTCAAAGTACTGATATATTGAGGATTTGTATGCCCATGAATGGATAGTATATTATGTATATCCTTTGTACTCGGCAAAAAATATACTGCGTTATAAGGATTATTAGTCCCATCGGTAGGATTTACCTCTATATTACCAAAGCTTGTTGAAAAGATATGTGTGTTATTTTTTGTCTTCACATACTCAAGCCATACTTTATCTTTAAGTGAATCAACACTTAAATCTTCCCCGCTTAGGCTTTCTACCATTGCTTCCTTAATTTCACATCTCATTTTTGTATCTTTAGTGATATCAAATGGTCTTGCTATAGCTGTACTTATAAAAAAACCTAATGCTGCAACAATTATAATTAAATTATTTATTTTCATTTTTATTTCCTGTTCTTGTCAAATTTAAAAAATGCAATCTATCATTATTTTTTTGATAAATTTATTTACGCAGCTGCAAATTCCATAAAGCAGTATATTTTCCATTATGGTTCAAGAGCTCCTGATGGCTGCCTGTTTCAATTATCTTACCTTGTTCTAAAACATAAATTCTACTGGCATTAATAATCGTGGATAACCGATGTGCAATAATAATTGTTGTTCTCCCTGATGCTATCTTTAGCATAGATTTTTGAATTAAATCTTCTGTATGATTATCTAATGCCGAAGTTGCTTCATCCAAAATTAAAATAAGCGGGTTTTTAATAATAGCCCTTGCTAATGCAATACGCTGTCTTTGACCTCCTGATAGCTTCTGTCCGCGTTCCCCAATAAGAGTATGATAACCATCAGGTAATTGCATAATGAATTCATCTGCTTCAACTAATCTAGCAGCCTTTTTAATTTGTTCTTCTGTAGCATCAAATGTACCATAGCAAATATTTTCTGCAATAGTTCCATCGATTAAAAATGTTTCCTGGCTAACTACTCCAATTTGCCGACGAAGCGAATTCATTGTTAATGTATTTATTTCTTGGCCATCAATTAATATATTGCCACTATTATACTGATATAATCTAAGCAACAATTTTACTATCGTTGACTTTCCAGAACCCGTACTCCCTACAAATGCTACTGTCTCACCAGATTTAATATGAAAAGATAAATCAGTAAATAATTGTTCCCGTTCCTGATAGGCAAAATTCACATGTTTAAATTCAATCTCACCTCTTGCTTGTGGTATAAAGAGCTGACTTCCATCTTTTATAGTAATTGGTGAATTAAGCAAACCCATGACCCGGCTGATTGAAGCCATCGAACGTTGATACATATCTGTTACTAAACCCAAATCCCTCAACGGCCATAGTAATCGTTGTGATAGAAATATTAATATACTATATGATGCAACTTGGATCTGTCCATTTAAGGTTAGAAGTCCGCCATAAATTAAGGCTGATAAAAAGCCAACCATTATCGCCATACGAATTACCGGAGTTAATGCTGCTGATAAAACTATGGCATGTTTATTTGCCTGGGCATAGTCATTACTATAAGTTTCAACTCTATTCAATTCATATTTTTCGGTATTAAACACTTTAATTGTACTCATACCGTATAAATTATTATTTAATTTACCATTCAAGTAGCCAGCAGCATTACGTACCTCCAAATAACGAGGTGCCAATTTTTTCCTAAAATAAATTGCCCCAGTAACAATTAATGGCATTGAAAGCAGACTAAGTAAGGCAACAGGAAGGGAAATCATAAAGAAAATGATACTAATTATTACAGTTGAACT
>JAJFBO010000201.1 GCA_020697025.1 Burkholderiales bacterium | reverse complement strand
ATATGACTATAAGGATTTTATATATTCTCATCATTTGATCCTAAAAATTTTAAACTTTAAAAAAATGGTGTATATTTTATAAGTATACACTAATTTAAATACTTAAAGTATACAAAAACCGCTTATGCATAGGCTAGATATATATTAGAATCAGCCCGATCCTGGCGAAAAAGAGTTTACCGAGTTACTTGGCAAGGGCTTGATTTTAGTAACAGATATAAGAAAAAATATGAAATTTTAAAATTGGATCTAGTAATTTTCAGGGATTTGTTTAGCCGACTTCCAAAGTTACCCAATATTGATTTATTAATAGACACTATTGTGGATATTTTTGGCAAATATTTTATCCAAAAACTATACAATTAATAATATTGTCGAAAATTACGCATATCTGTGCTAAATTGGCAAGGAAGCCTGCAAATCAATTGCGTTATAATACGAATGACAATATTTTATTTTAAATCTTTGACATGTTTAGCTAAGTTAAGTTATAATACTAAAGATTTATTCTATTTTTAAGTAACATTTTTAGAAAGAAAACTATATATGAGAAAATATAATATAGTGTTGGCTTTATCAGTTCTTTTTTGTGCTTCAACAGCTTTTGCAGATTGTCCCAAAACTGTCACTCTTGATTCTCAGGGTTATTATGTCGGGGAGGATGCAGTTACAGGTACAAGCTGGCGTTCATCTGAGATCGGTGATAGTACAGTATTGCCTATTACAGGTTTGTGGTCAGCTTTTCATTTTCATAATAAAGGTATGGAGGGTTTAAGTTGTTATTACAATACAAAAGGCGGAAAAGTTATAGAGTTAGATGCACCCAATCTGAAAGTGAATACTAAGTATAATTTGGTAGCAAATTGGACCCCTGATAACGTTTACATAGATAGCTGTTCTCAACCAAGTATAGAAAGTTGCTCATTTACAATAGGGAATATAACAAATAATAGTTAAAACTAAGACGCTGTGTTTTATGCAATCCTTTGTAACAATAAAGTAAGTTTAGATTGCCGCACTAGAAAAGTGTGGCTTTTTGTTAAAAACAAAATAATTAATATTTATTTTCCTAATAAAGCAGCAGGCAAAATTATGCGGAAATATATGCTAAAAAATTTTAATCCGGTAAATTAATAAATTGCAATTTATTAATTTATATTTTAAAAACATGAAATTATTCCAAAATATCCATTTTTGGTTTAAATATACTAATTTTCTTAACTAAAATTAGACATTTATAAGCAGTATATTTTACATTGAATCAACAAAAATTATTGGTGATCAGGAAACTACTGAAACGAGGCACTATAGTGCGCGGTGGTGACGACATATATTGGACAGCCCCCTGTGCTCATTAAAATGGGGTAAGGCAATACCTCCAGATCTGGTACAATATAGGGATTAATTTTTGGTATAGTCTTAAATGAAATATAAATATCTAGTTCTACCGCTGGCTTTATTATTGCCCTTAGCTTCGTATTCATGTGATTTAATTGCTTCCTATACAAGTGCTTTGTCTTATAATGCAGATTATTTGGGACAAATTGCTAAAAGTCTGGCAGATCAGGAGAGTACTGCATTAGCCAGGTCGCAATTACTGCCGCAAGCAGGTGCTACAGCAAGTTTTAGTGAAAACTATTTAGGCGCATCAGGTACAAGTACCTATTATCACCAACCAACGGCTAATGCAACATTATCGCAGGTAGTTTTTGATTGGAGCAAGTATTCCCAGTATATCAAAGGAAAATATGGTACTCAGGTTGCCAAATTACAGCTGGCAAATGCAAAACAAAAGCTAATTGTAGATGTTGCGTCTAGCTATTTTGATGTATTATATGCAATTGATGTACTTAATTCAATTAAAATTACTAAAAATGCTTTGGAAAAGCAATTAAATCAAGCAAAAAATTCATTTTCTGCGGGTACAGTTACAATTGCCGATGTGAATGATGCACAATCTGGTTTTGATACCGCTAATGCACAACAAATACAGGCTGAAAATGATTTAATTAATAAAAAGAATATTTTTCACAATCTAGTAGGCTTGAATTCTGAATCCATTCAGCCACTCATAACTAATTTACAATTAGTAACACCAATTCCTGCCAAAGCACAAAGCTGGTCAGATAAAGCCCTGACAAATAATGTTAATATTAAAATAGCTTTGACGCAGGTAGAAATGGCAAAACAAGATGTAAGTATTGCTATATCTGGTCATTTACCATCATTAAATATTGCTGGTAATTATATTTATCAAGGTGCTGGAGGAGTTGATGTACAAAATTCAGAAGTTTCACAATCACAAAATGTACCTGGTACCCCATTGTCTAGTTATACAAATGCTTCATTAGGCCTACAGTTAAATGTTCCGGTTTATTCAGGTGGAGCAGTTAGCTCTCAGGTCCGTGCAGCCCGGGCTAATTATGTTCAATCCCAGCAGCAGCTAGTTGCCTTACAAAGACAAACTGATCAAAATATCAAAAATGCATTTTGGCAGGTACAAAATGGGGTAAATATTGTAAAAGCCCAAACTCAGGCGTTAAAATCAGCCAAACTCAAACTTAATTCAGATCGCTTAGGTTATGAAGCTGGAGTACGAAATAGTATAGATCTGGTAAATTCTGAAAAAAATTATGCAGCTGCAATTCAAAATTACAATCAGGCACGCTATCAATACTTAAATTACAGATTACAGTTATATTATTTAGCCGGTAATATTGATGAGAATTATCTGGCGCAAATTAATACAAATATAGAAAAGAATACTGGCAAGAGTGTAAATTAAATGTATCAGACTTTTATTTTTGGTTTAAATTACGAGACCGCAGATTTTGAAGTACGTGAAAAATTAGCCTTTTCCAGGGATGAAATTCCGCCGGCTCTACAGCGTTTACAAAATTCCGGGATAACTAAAGAAGCTTTTATTTTATCTACTTGTAATCGTACTGAAATTTATTGTATAACCCAGGATATCGATAGTGTAATTAATGCCATTTGTGATATGCAAAATGTTTGTCCAAGAACAGTTAAAAAACATAGCTACCTTTATTCCGGGGAACAATGTGTTAATCATTTATTTCGTGTGGTATCTGGTTTAGAGTCTATGATTTTAGGGGAGACAGAAATTGTATCTCAAACCAAAACTGCGGTATATTTGGCAAAACAATATGACTGTATTGGCTCGGTATTAATCGCAATTTTTCATATGGCAATGGAAGTTGAGAAAGATATAAGAAATATTACTGAAATAAATAATATAGCCATTTCAATAGGGCATGCTGTTGCTAATTTGGTTGCGGTAAATGTAGACGATATTGGCAGGCAAAAAATTTTATTTATCGGCGCTGGCGATATGATGAAACAAATAACGCCACATTTTAAAAATGTAAAATGCAGACAAAAAACTATAATTAATCGTACTTTATCTAATGCATTATCATTAGCAAATAAGGTTA
>JAJFBO010000200.1 GCA_020697025.1 Burkholderiales bacterium | reverse complement strand
TAGTTCACTATAGGCCAAAAATGCCATTTTAGATAAATTTATTGCAGCAGTTCCTTGCAAATCTTCTGGCAGTTTATCATCAATTGCCTGGTCAATTCTAGAAAGAAAAAAACTGGCAACGGCCTTTATTGTATCAACTGGCAAATTGCGATTATATCTTTTTTGTAAACCGGTTATATAAGCATTCCAGGTATGTATAACCTGTTTTAAAGAAAATAATAAAGTTATATTTACATTAATCCCATCAAATGTAAGCTGAGTCAAAGCTTCAATTCCCGATGGCGTTGCAGGAATTTTTATCATAAGATTTGGACGGTTTATATCTTGCCATAATCTACGTGCATTTTCAATAGTACCATGTTTATCATGACATAAATGCGGAGAAACCTCAAAACTAACATAACCGTCTTCAAATTTACTTTTTGTGTAAAGTGGCAGCATAATATCACAGGCAGCCTGAATATCAGGTATAACCAGATTCTCATAACGGGCTTCAGGAGACAAGTTACTTTTTTTAACTTTAATTAAATCTTCCTGATAGTATTTGTCATTACTTATTGCTTTATAAAAAATTGTTGGATTAGATGTTACCCCCGCAATTCCATCTTCTTCAATTAATCTGGCAAGGCTACCTGAATTAATTAAGTCACGTGAAATATTATCAATCCAGATTTTTTGTCCAAACTGTTTTATTGACTGTAAATTATTTGTCATTATTTTTTATTTACCCTAGAATAATTATTTTAAATTTTTATTTGTAGCTATTTGATATTATCCAGTATAGACATTGCGATGCAACAATAAAAGGTGCCAATGAGCCTAGGCAGGTATGTTATACTAATGTCGCCTGAAATGTCAATATTAAATATAAAAATATAAGCCTTTTTCAGGCAGCTAGTGTCAGTTTTTGAGGGTTAAAAAAGTAAATGGCAGATACAAATAAATTAGATAATTTGCAAGTTAAAGAATGGCTGGACTCTATAGATAACGTAATTGAATATGATTCAATTGAAGCAGCACAGTCGCTATTAAACCAGGTTGCTAACAGAATTAAAGAACTTGGTGGTAAAAGTATAATTGGAGAACATATTACTGATTATGTTAATACAATTAACACTAGCGCCCAGACTTCATATCCTGGGGATAAAGGAATTGAAAATAAATTAGCTGCTTACATTCGCTGGAATGCAACAGCAATGGTATTAAAAGCTAATAAAATAAGCAGTGAATTAGGTGGCCATATAGCTTCTTATGCATCTTCTGCTAGTTTATACGAAGTAGGGTTTAACCATTTTTGGCATGCTCCAAATGGCGATAAATATGGCGATATGGTTTTTTTTCAGGGACATTCATCTCCTGGTATTTATGCCAGAAGTTTTGTCGAGGGACGCTTAAATGAGGAGTTACTATTAAATTTTCGTCAGGAATCAGCAGGCAAGGGGTTGTCCTCTTATCCACATCCATGGCTGATGCCAGATTATTGGCAGTTTCCTACTGTATCGATGGGACTTGGTCCTTTAATGGCCATTTATCAGGCCAGATTTATGAAATATCTGGGAGATCGCGGGTTAATTAATAATGAAGGACGTAAAGTATGGTGTTTTATTGGGGATGGCGAGACTTCTGAACCGGAAACATTAGGAAATATACATATTGCCAGCCGGGAAAAACTAAATAACTTGATTTTTGTTATAAACTGCAATTTACAGCGCCTTGATGGACCGGTTAATGGTAATGGCAAAATTATCCAGGAAATGGAAGGATTATTTACCGGAACTAACTGGAAAGTAATAAAAGTTATATGGGGAAGCGGCTGGGATAGTTTATTTGATAAAGATAAATCAGGAAAACTTAGAGAATTAATGATGGAAACCGTTGATGGTGAATATCAGGCTTTTCGGGCAAAAGATGGAGCTTATATCCGTGAAAATTTTTTTGGCAAGAAGCCTGAGACACTTGAAATAGTAAAAGATATGACTGATGAAGATATCTGGAAATTAACTCGTGGCGGTCATGATTTAGATAAAATCTATGCAGCTTACTATGACGCAGTACATAATAATGAGGGCAAGCCAGTAGTTATTCTGGCTAAAACCATTAAAGGTTATGGTATGCAAGGTGAGGGCGAGTCACAAAATATTGCGCATAATCAAAAGAAATTATCAACTGATACATTAAAGCGCCTGCGGGCTAAATTTGATATTCCATTAACTGACGAGCAAATTGAAGATATTCCATTTATTAAACCAGAAATTGGTACCCCTGAATATGAATATCTGCATAATATGCGCTCTAAACTGGGTGGGTATTATCCTGTTCGCAACCCATCTAAAGAAAAACTTACAATTCCACCAATTGAAGCGTTTGAAGCCCTATTAAAAGGCACCGAAGAACGGGAAATGTCTACTACCATGGCATTTGTACGTATGCTTAATGTTTTGGTTAAAGATAAAGAAATTGGTTCACGAGTTATCCCGATTGTGCCGGATGAGTCAAGAACATTTGGTATGGAAGGAATGTTTAGGCAGCTAGGTATATGGTCGCATGTAGGGCAATTATATACTCCCGAAGACTCCAGCCAGTTAATGTTTTATAAAGAAGACATTAAAGGGCAGATTTTTCAGGAAGGTATTAATGAACCTGGAGCAATGTGTACCTGGATTGCTGCAGCTACTAGTTATGCTAATCATGGGATTCCAACTATTCCATTTTATATATATTACTCCATGTTTGGTTTTCAGCGTATTGGCGATTTGGCATGGGCAGCAGGCGATATGCGTGCTCGTGGTTTTATGATTGGCGGTACTGCTGGCCGTACTACTCTTAATGGAGAAGGTCTGCAGCATGAAGATGGACATAGTCATATCCAGGCTGGATTAATACCTAATTGTGAAAGTTATGATCCAACATTTGCTTATGAAGTTGCCTTGATTGTGCATCACGGTTTACGTGAAATGTATGTAGAAAATAAAGATAAGTTCTATTATATCACAGTAATGAATGAGAATTATCCTCACCCACCATTGCCAAAAGGTATAGAACAAGATATAATACAGGGTTGCTACTTATTTGATAAAAGAGGCAGTGGTAAAGCAAGTGTTAACTTAATGGGCAGCGGAACTATTTTTCGTGAAGTTATTGCGGCGGCAGATTTACTGGTAGCTGATTTTGACATTAGCGTCAACTTATTTTCAGCCCCTTCATTTAATCGTATGAAGCGTGATGGAATGTCGGTTACCAGACAAAACATGTTTAATCCTACTGGGGATGCACAAAAACCCTTTATTACTAATTTACTGGAAAAAACTGGGGCAACTATAACGGTTGCGGCTACTGATTATATCAGAAACTACGCAGACCAGATCCGTGAATACGTACCAGGTAGTTATACAGTGCTTGGTACAGATGGGTTTGGCCGTTCCGATTTTAGAGTGGCTTTACGTGATTTTTTTGAAG
>JAJFBO010000199.1 GCA_020697025.1 Burkholderiales bacterium | reverse complement strand
TCCTAACCATCCAAAAATTTTACAGTGTAGTAAAGGTGATTTAGTAATTAAATTACTGCTTGAGTGGTAGGAGGCATTAAATGATAGATTTTGATCGGGAGTTAATTGCAAAATGCCAGACTAATGCTCCGCGTTATACTTCATACCCTACAGCCGATCGGTTTAATTTTGAGTTTACCAGAAGGGAACAGGAAAAACAGCTAAGTACAGTTTTTACTAATACCAAGTCTGAACCTATTTCCCTATATATACATATCCCATTTTGTAATACACTATGTTTATTTTGTGCGTGTAATAAAATTATTACTAATGATAGAAGCCAAATTAGTAAGTATCTGGGATATTTAGAAAAAGAAATGGAGCTTTATTATCAACTAATTGGTAGGAAACTCGATGTAATTCAATTACATTTTGGCGGTGGTTCTCCATCATGGTTATCTATTGATGAAGTAAGTTTAGTAATGAGCCTAGTGCGGAAATATTTTAATTTAGATACTGCAAAAGAAATTGCTATGGAAATTGATCCACGCCATACTGATGCTGGTTTTATATCTTGTTTAAATGATAATGGGTTTAACCGTATCTCTATTGGATTACAGGATTTGGATCCAAAAGTACAAAAAGCAGTTAACCGCATTCAACCATATGAACAAAGTGAATTAGTACTAAATAGTGCCAGGAGCTTTGGTTTTAAATCAACCAATATAGATTTAATTTATGGTTTACCATTTCAAAACATGGCTGGGTTTAGTCATACACTTGACCAGGTGCTTGAACTGGCTCCAGATCGAATTGCTTTATTTAACTATGCCCACATACCAGGTATATTTATGCCGCAAAGTAGAATAAATGAAGAGGATATGCCTAAAGCTTCTGAAAAATTGGATATTTTGCAAATGAGTGTTAATAAGCTAGTTGACAATGGTTATATTTTTATTGGTATGGATCATTTTGCTAAAGCCAATGATGAACTGGCAGTTGCTTTAAAAAGTGGAACATTACAACGAAATTTTCAGGGTTATTCTACTTTTGCCGATACTAATATGGTATCTTTTGGTATATCATCAATTGGGTTTATTGGCAATACTTACTACCAAAATGTTAAGGACACAGCTAGTTACTATCTTTCTTTGGATAATAATCAACTACCAATACTACGTGGTTTTGTGCTAAATAATGATGATATATTAAGACGTTATATTATTAGTCAGATAATGTGTCAATTTAAGTTAGATTATTTATTAGTGGAACAAAGATTTAAAATTAATTTTACCCAATACTTTGCAGCTGAGTTAGAAAAAATTAAGATGCTAGAAGAAATAGGACTATTAAAAACTTTGCAAACCGGACTTGAAGTGAGTAATAAAGGTCGCTTTCTTATTAGAAACATTGCAGTAATGTTTGATAAATACTATAAATTAGAGCCAAATAAATATTCTAAAGTTATTTAATACTTATTATTAGTGGGGAATAATTTTTACTAAATAATTCCTGACCAAAATTTTTAGGTACGAAAAAGTTTCAGAAGTGCTATTATTGAGGCTTGGTAAGAGACGTGAATTACTAACTTATGTTTCTAATAAATCTATTATTGATTATTTAAAAAAGGAATACTTATGAAAAAGATACTTAATGCCTTACTTATCGTGGCTGGAACTGCTTTATTAGCTTCACCAATGGTTAATGCTGATGATTTGAAAAATAAAGATACAGAAACTACAAGTCAGTATGTAAGTGCAGCTGCTACTACAGTTAAAGTAAAAGCTGCATTACTTGCTAAGAAAAAACTTAATTCAACTGAGATCGAAGTGACAAGTGTAGATGCTCCAAATGGTAATGGAGCTATTGTAACTTTAACTGGAACTCAGCCTAATCAAACTAAAGTTGAATTAGCTGGTGAAGTTGCTCGTGGAGTTTCAGGTGTTTCTGAAGTGAAAAATGAATTAAAAGCTAAGAGAAAAAAATAAATTATAAACAAGTAATTAGCTGATGCTTCTAATACTTTTTAATAAAGGATCTTTATATGAATTCATCGATATTTAATGGCCAATGGCATGAAGTTAAAGGTAAAATTAAGCAAAAATGGGCTGATTTAACCGATGATGATTTACTTAAAATTGAAGGTAATCATGAAGAAATTTTTGGTATTTTAGAAAAACGCCAGGGATTAGCTAAAGAAGATGCCAAAAAAATGATTGATGAACTATAATTAGCTGCTTGCAGTTTATAATTTAAACATCAATATTTAAAAAATGCCTACTAATTAAGTAGGCATTTTTAGTATCATACTCTATAATTTTAATAATTACTGTTATCTAATTTTAAAATTTTCCTTAGCTATTTGGCTCTAATTATAGTCTTAAATTTTAAAAAAATATCTATAAATATACCAGTTTAATGATTATTTATATCTTTAGTTATTACTCTTGCCAAATCAACCGGATATTGAAAAATCATTAGATGACTTCCCGAATTAAAACTAACTAATTTCGAGCCTTTTATATTTTTATTTAAAATTTTGGAATTTACAGGAGGAATTAGTTTATCTGCCTCACCGATTAATATCAGGGTAGGGGTTGTAATTTTCTCTAATATGGATATTGGTTGTGGATTTAGCGACCAATCCTCCAGGATTGCTGCTTGTTCATTTAGAGTAGTTTTTGAAACTATATTTTTACTACCTTCTGCTTTAAAGTGAAAAATAGCAACAGTAAAAAAATACCACATTGAAGGTAATAATAATTTACTAAACTGCCAAAAATTAGGTAGTTTTCCAGTACCAACATTTTTCAGTATTTCTACGACATCATCTTTAGGCGGTACAATTAAATTGCCAGGTGGCAGGCTATTAATAATAGTTAAATGTCTCAGGTTTTGTGGATACATATAAGCATATTGCTGGGCTATAACTCCGCCTAAAGATATACCAATTAATGAAATTAAATTCAGTCCTAATCCAACTCTAAGCGACTCTACATCTTTTGCCAAACACGCCAGTGTATATTTTTTTGAGATAAATTTTGAGTTGCCGGTATGACGGTTACTAAAAACAATAACATCATGTGATTTTGCCAGCTCATCTAAAAACCTTAGATCCCAGCCATTCATTGAAGCAGCATAACCTGTAATTAAAATTATTGGTTTTCCCACTCCAAACCTGCTATACTCAATACATCCATCGGTTACTTGTAATATATCCCGTCTGGCAGTACATGAAATATAAGATTTCCTATTAAATATTAGCTGACAAAGATCATTATTAAAATTATTCGTATTACTCATAAGACTAAATCCTAACTTCTATAAACTTTATTACTATATCATATATTCTTACTATTGTTATACAAAAGGTTATCCTTGTATAGGCCAAATACATATTGGAAACTGAACTATATCTAATTAAGCAATAATTTTACCATTATTCACTAATTGTCTGTGCCGCTCAAATGGCGTCAT
>JAJFBO010000198.1 GCA_020697025.1 Burkholderiales bacterium | reverse complement strand
AATTTATTGGCTGACCTATTATTCTATACATAATAAACCTTTCTATTAAATACATTATTTTAATAGATCAGCTTTCCAGTATGTGTCTTAGCTTTTACATTATTAACAGTACGGAAATTGGGTATTATAGATTTATGAGATAATATGATATAATATTTATTATAAAGTACTAACTTTTAATGGTAATAAGCAAAATGCAAATATCACTAAACTTGACTTTGATAGAATTAAAAAATTGGATAGCTAACTCAGGGAGAGCCCAAACTGCCCACATGCCTCCAGAGCAAAATTTTGTTGTTATAAATGAAATTAGTGGTCAATTAATAATGAAGAAGGATAAACATGTTGTTAGCAAAATATTAAATCAGTAATACTAATATTTTAGAAGGGATTACTACAGATGAAAATTATTTTAATAGCCATGCATGTAGCAGCAGCAGCAGTAGCCCTACAAGTACTCAAAGGGAAAATCAACCTAGTACGGGTCCTGTGGAAGAACCCCCAAAAGTGTTAATTCTGAGTTTTGCTATCGGTCCAGAAGTACTGCTTTAAATGCTTTTCAAGTGCATCAACCATGGCAGTGATATCAATTTGACCATTACTCTTCTTAAAATTATATTTTCCAGTGAAAGCAATATATGCCCAAGCAATTGGCGAGATCCTAAGAAATTTATCAATAATTTGTTGGCTAACTCCATCTTTTAACATTTTTTCATAAATGGTATTTAAAATAATACTATTATATGCAATGATACAATTTGCAATAAGTCTTACTGCATGTGCACTTATTCGATTGGTTGTTATTTTTTTGCCTTTAAAAACCCCGCTATAGATTTTCCTGATGAGCCCCTGCAATTGATGGTATGCCTCAGTTCTGTTTCTAGCTTCACGTATTGCTTTTCGCAAATCCATGTCATCAATTAAATTCAATATATGGGTGCTCTTTAGTATTTTATTATATTCAAACAATGCTTTTCTTAAACCAGTATAACGTGCAGAAGTAAGGAAATTAACACGCGTAATATACCTCGTTTCTGCGTTGTAATCAGATTTTTGTCAATTACTCCTTTGGGAGAAATAATTCCAGTATATTGATCAAGCGATTTAACTGAATATAATTCTTTTGCTGCTTCTTTAATATTTTCTATGCTGGGAACGTAATTAACGTCTATAGAATCCAATGTAACAAAGTTAAGTTGATTTAGAGAGTGATTATCACCAGTCACCATATTAATATCAACATCTGTTTTATTGCCATTAACCATATCGTAGAGTGAATGCCCTTCATACTCATTAAGCCCAATATTTTTAGCATTAACTGCAATAAAGTTTGCAATTAGCGTATATATTGAAATACCGGGAGATTTACCAAGATATTTCCTTGAATATCTTGACTGAATAGTGCTTTCACTTGTTGGAAGCTTTTGTCCATCAGCGTCTGCTAATAATTTGTCATCCATTAAGTTCCACCCCTTAAAGATAGGTAACGAATGTACAATATTACATGCGCCATCACTTGCTGCACACAATGTATCAATGCGAATAAAGTCTTCTTGTGTGGAGCGCAAAAGATTGTGATTTAAATCCGACATATCAGCCATTTTTTCTGTTCCAATACCAAATGCATCAGACAAAACACAGGCATTAATAGCCAATGGTGCTGGCTTTTTTTTCTTATTGTAGCGAGTTTTTATATGTGTAAAATGGCTCCAGATATTAATGCGATCGCCAATATGCATTACTATGTCAGCTATATCTACTTGTGGTAAAGTTTTGAAAAATGCATCATCCAACTTATCTTTGCTATCATAACCTAAGCTCCAGTCTTGTTCACCAGTAGTAGTTTCTTTAATATTGAACGAAGTATTCTCACCACTTTTAATTCGTTTTATTGTTCTGTCCCAAGTATTGTCCAACTCTTGAAGTGCATCGTCCAACCGCTGATCACAATAACTTGGGATCTTGAGATAACCAAATTCATTAGCTATTTTTTCAACATTATCTACTAATGCATTGCTGACTAAATCATTATCAATGTCACAGTAAGAGACGCTCCCATTGCAACACAGTAGTCCTTTATCCAATATGCGGTACATTTTTTGATAAACAAAAAATTCAACCAAATAAGGATCTAATTTATTATCGCTTGAGTTTTTCTTCAAGTATGGAAGAACTATATCAGAAATTGTATTCTCTAAATCTTGTGGTAGCTTAAATGATGATGGACTTTTTCCGCTACTGTAATGATCTTTTATAAACTCAATGAAATCCATGATGTCATTATCTTCTTTATAAAAGACAAATGGAACCGTTAATAAAATTGGTCTCAAATAAAGAGCAAATAAGCGTGATGACTCCAAATAAAAATCCCGATTTGCTGCTTTTTTTATCGAATGTACTGCCACCTAAAAACTCTACAAGTGTCGAAAACTCTTTTTCAGGTAAGATCTTATACGCCTCTTGGTTTAGCTCATCATGGCTTAGATCTGGGTTGCGGTGGGGAAACCATTTTAAAAAGTTAGCTAACTTTGGTAAATCAACAACTAAATTAGAGTTATGTTCAGCCATTGCTTTGTCAGCATGTATTTTGCCTGCATCCATGATATATCTTGTGTGAAACATAAAACTAGTAATGAAGTTATCCATTATTTGTTGATAGCGATGATATACAAAACAAATTATCTGCAGTAATTGTTGTGGTTTATTTAATCGTCTTAGCCTTGAAGCTGCATACTGTTCCGCCAGATCAGCATAATAACGTATGGCCTTTTTGGATAATTTAAGCGTTGGTAGAAATGTTTTTGTGAATAAATATAAATCAGTAATTCCCCATGCTTTAGCAGCTTCGGCTTTAACTGCTGTATATTTAAAATCTTTCTGATCAGAATGAATAGTATTGAGTTGACTAATTCCATCCTCATTATTAATCAATTCTAATAACTGCTCTTGTTGACTGTGTGGTATCAATAACATTAGTTGGTTAAGTCTATTATCTTCTTTAGATAGTGCTTGAGTAAATAAATCTTGCAAATTACGATAAGTTGGAAACACTATTTTATGGGTATCAAAATAAACCAATAATTGGCGAAATGTATCATGAACTTTTGGGTAATATCGTAATAATTCACAGAGGTGATTTTCAGTGAGTTCGGCTTGCTTTGCTGACCAATCTTCCGCATCAAACAATTTAAGAATTACTTGTCTTTGTTGTTTTAGGGTTTGACGGGTGATACTGTCAGTCAACATCATATTAGCGCCTTTAAAGAACTTTGAAAGAATATACTTAACATCAGTCCTGACGTCTTTAAATTTAAAAGTAAAAAATTGATGTTTAGCTTTAAAAATAAGCAAGCTGTAAAATAAAATATATACGAGTTTTAGCGGTTGAATATTGGTTTAATGCTTCAAGTTCAATTTGATTCATGGCAAAATAAAGCTCACGCTCATCTAAATTAAAATCTGGACGTGAATAGAGG
>JAJFBO010000197.1 GCA_020697025.1 Burkholderiales bacterium | reverse complement strand
CGATGATGGCGCATGGTCTGATTAAAGTTAAACGTGGATTAATTGACCCCTTGGATCTGGAAGATGAGTTGGAATATCTGCAATTACCAGAGTCATTTAACAAAGATTATTTTAAAAAATTATTAATGACTGGACATGAAAGTTAATATATGAACTTACAACAAATTTATGCCAGAAACCATAACTTCTTAAGCAGATTATTTAAGAAGACTGCTATGTCCTATAAAAAGCGCATGGCAATGTACCGAATGCTTGAAAAAATGACCGATGAGCCAGCAACTTTACAAATTAATGAGGCTATGGAAGAGCTAAGGGGTTTGGAAGTAAAGAAAGATTTAAAAAACCGGATGTGGTATGTCTATGATGATATTATGGAGCAAATGCGTAGTTCAGATGCGGATTTTGCTAAAGCATTATCCAGGTATGTACCGCAGCAGGATACTATGATAATTGCTGCCAGTGAGCAAGATGATATCACTGTAGGTTTTACTACAGTAATTGAAAATAATAAAAAAACCACTGAAATGAGAAAAGCTTTTACCGGAGCACTGGCTTATCCGTTGTTAATGGTTTGCGTACTATTAATATTAATTTATTATTTTAGTGTAAAAGTAATTCCGGAGTTTGTACAAAATATTCCTGACGGAGTCGTATTATCCAGTACATCAGAAATTTTAATGACTTTATCCAACAAATTCAATTATTGGTTCTCTGCCCTGATAGCCATACTTGTTGCTCTAAGTTTGTTTACTGTATGGGCACTACCAAATTTCATTAATAAATTCCGTAAATACCTGGAGGAAATTCCACCATTTAATATGTATCGCATAATGATAGGCTGTGGTTTTCTTTTTGCCTTAAATAGCTTAGGACGTGCGGGGTTTATGCAAATTGACGCATTAGAACAGATGTTAAAGCTCGCAAAACCATATTTACGCTACCGGATAGAAATTATTATGGACAAAATGGCTGATGGTATGGATATAGGCCAGGCATTAATTGATAGTAAATTAAATTTCCCGGATAAGCAGATGGTATTGGAGCTTGCGATACAAACCAAATATAGTGAAGACGACTCATTGGAAGTGTTGTCCCATACCTTAGCTGAAGATGGACTAGAGGCAATTAAACGACAAGCGCAAGTAATGAAGTACATTATAACAGTATTAGTATTTGGCACAATTGCATTTTTATATTTTGCGATCTACCAGTTTGGCATGGATTTAAGCAATGTGAAATAAATATACATATTTTGTTATTCATTTTAGTGCCTTATTTTTGTGGAGTCTGGAAACGATAGCTATCATTCATAAAAGAATTCTATTTTGACTAGGATGTAATTTTTAACTTATTTGGAAATTCATTAACTTTTATTTTTAATTTAACTTTTAGGAGAAATATATATGGAACAAGTAAAATTTAACCAAAATAGGGTAATGCACAATAATATAAAAGCTCAAGTAACTCTGAATAGATTTGGATCAAGGAGACGCTTAAGGTATGCGGGGTTTAATGCGATTGAATTATCTTTGGTGTTAGGGGTTATTGCTATTGCAATAGTTGGTGTTATCCGGGTTATGGGTGGTAATACCGATAAGCAAAACTCTTCTCAAATGGTAAATGATGTTAGTATTATATTATCAAATGTAAAAAATGCTTATTCAAGTTCTACAACTGGTTATTCCACATTAACTACTGAGGTGGCAATTCAAAGCAGAATAGTACCACAAGATCTAAAGATTTCAACCGATGGTAAAACAGTTCAAAACCAGTTTCAAAGTGGAGTGGTGGAAATTGCATCTGGTAATACGACAGGAGATAACTTTACTATTACTTATACAAATGTTCCACAATCAATTTGTAGCAGCGCAATTAATACTATGGGTGGTAGTTCATTCTTAAAGATTGATATTGGTAGTGGTAGTGGTACAGGTGGGGTTAATGTATATGATGTGAATGCCGGCAAAATGTTAGATGCAAAAGAGGTAGCAGAAGCTTGCAGTGCAAATAAAGAAAAATCAACTATTGTTTTTACTGCTAGTTAATCTTAAACCTTTAAACCAGAAAGTTTAATTTACATGCAAGCAGCAATTATACTAGTATTAATGGCAGTATTCCTGTCATTTAGTGTAGCGGAAATGGGCCGAAACGACAGTTCAAATACTATAGAGTCGTTTAAAGCCGAAAACGTTGCAGCTAATATATTGCAATACCAAGATTCTATTATGCAGTATGGCAGAGCAAACTATGATTTACTGCATTTAGCTGTATCAATAAATCCAGGTAATATTGAGCAAGTTACACCGATAGATTATACTGCTAATGGGCTTGCCAAATATAACCAAAAAAATTTGCTGCTGTTTTTGAACTATAAGTCTGTTTTTTTTAATTATACTAACTCTTCAGAAAGTAATCCCATGCCTGTACTATACGCAGCAACTAGCTGGTATGGGGATGGGTATACTAATGACGTTGTACAAGGCTATGCAAAAGTAAGTATGCCTGAAATAATGGGTGAATTAGGCAGTAATTTATCCAAACGTCTATATCAAGGCGATAGTACTTATTGGGTAGTACCGTGGGTATTTAGCCAAAGTGGTTGTAATATTACAGAATTATATTCACAGTTGCCCAATGATAGTAGTGGAAATAGTATGTTCGATAAATTAAATAGCATATTTAGTTTATTCTGTAAGCAGCTTAAAGATAAGGGGTACACCTTTAAGCAATATGTCTATATTTCACCAGTATTTATTAAGTCGGATACATAGTATGATTAAATCAAATACTATCAAAAAAATAAAGACAGTAGGGTTCAGTGCTATAGAACTAATAGGAGTACTGGTAGTATTTGCGTTTATTATACTGTCAGTAAATAAGATTAAAGATAATATTTATAAAGCTAAAGATTATAATCAATTGGCAGATCAGGCTAATTTACTGGGTAATTTAACCACAAAATATATTGAAGATAATTATCGTGAAATAGTTAAAGATGTTGCTTTAAGCGGCAGCCTGGTTTATCCTGTATCAAGAATATCTGCTTATATACCTCAAGGGTTTTTTAAAAATAATAATTATTATAATAAACGTAATCAAATACCGTGTATTTATATAACCAAAGGACTAAATAATGATTTAAATGTATATTTGATATTTAGTAATTTAGCAAATCCAAGTACAGGATTAACCGGCCTTGGTATTGCTACAATAGCTAAAGCTATTGGTAATCATGCTGGTACTTTAGTTAATAATGGTGATCATTATAATTTCATGGGCGGGATTGAAGGTGAACTTGTAATACCAACATCTATAGTTTCTCAGTGTCAATTTGGTTCGCCATTAGCCAATAATCTATTAATGCTTGATTTAAGTAAAAATTCAGTATTATTTGCGTCTATGAAAGGGAATATTGATCAGCATTTATCTAGTTATACATCAGACCCATCTTTGAAAAAAGCCGAGTCTACTGCTACTGAT
>JAJFBO010000196.1 GCA_020697025.1 Burkholderiales bacterium | reverse complement strand
GGAAATCTGGTAATTGGTGGTGGCTCATTATTTTTTATGGGACTAGGGACGGGGTTACCGTTATTGCTCATTGCCGTTTTTGGGAATAAATTATTGCCTAAAAGTGGTAAATGGATGGAAGCTGTTAAATATTGCTTTGCTTACCTAATGCTATTGATGGCGATTTATATCAGTTCCAGGCTTTTAAATGGAGATTGGGTTAAAATATTATGTGGAGGGTTGTTACTAATAATTACCTTACATCTAATTGCTGCTACTGTAAAACAAAGCATAAATAGCAAAAAAATATCCATAATTATGATGTTAATAGCATTTACTGGGGCTGTTTATTTAGTCACCATAGCATCAAAATCATTGTATGGTAATAACATTGCTACAAACAAGAAAAATACCCTCCAGTTTCAGGTGGTGGATAATAAGCATGATTTAGAGGCAATACTTAGTAATGCGAATAAAAATATGCCAGTCATTTTGGACTTTTCTGCCAGCTGGTGTTTGGCATGTAAAGAGATGGAGCTAACTACTTTTAGTGATTCGCGAATTATAGGTTCTTTAATGAAATATACCAGAATTAGGGTCGATGTTACTAGTAATAGTCCTGAAATCCAAAAAATAGAGAAAGCTTATGGAGTATTTGCACCTCCATCTTTAGTGTTTATTGGCCAAAATGGTAAAGTTGATAATAAATCAATGGTGACTGGCTATATTGATGCTGATAAATTGCACAAAATTTTACAAGATGTAAAATAGACTTAATTTGTAACTGGTCATGGGGATACTACCAGAACACACTTTCAAGTGTAGGATGAGTAGTAACCTTAATTTCATAATAATTTTTAGGAGTAACTAAATTATGCTAAGATTTTTTAAACTTTTGCTTGCACTTACTTGTATTTGGGGTTATGCTGAGTCATTGCCAACCAAAATTATGAGACCAATGCCGGATCGATTTTTTACTGTAATTCCAAAAAAAATAAAGAACAATATTGTAACGGGTAACCCAAATGGGAGTATAACAATTATTGATATTTATGATTACAATTGCAAATATTGTAAGATTTTAGCATATAACCTTGATGAATTAGTTAAAACAAATGCACAAATTCGCTGGATACATCTTCCTTTAGGACTTTTGGACGGATCTCTATTAGAAGCTAAATATGCAATCGCTGCTAATTTATTAGGCAAGTTTGAAATTCTAGATAAGCTGATGATGAAGTCGCCCACGACATTAACTGAGAATCAAATACTAGATCTTGCTAAACAAAATGGGATAAATGTACAACGATTAAAGGCTATGGCGCATAGTGAAGAAACCGCCAATCAATTAATGGATATCTATTCAATATCATTTGGTATGAGTGATAGTATTCCAATTCTAATTATTGGTAAAAGTATAGCCCCTAGTCATGGTATGTTGATGGTTTTTGTCAGTAAAGAAGATATAATTAAACAAATTGAAATGTTATCAAAGCTGTAATATACCCTTTTGCTTGTCGGGTTTGGAATATCTTACATTGCCCCAGCCATAATAACTGCAGCAATGGCGTTCCGCATCTCCGACTCAAGGTGGAGTATCAATGCCGTTCGCCAAGGTGGAAATTATGCTCAATCAATCTCAAAACATAGCCATACAATATATAATAAGTGAATTAAAGAATGAAAAAATAGAACTTTGCTGACGATTGGATTTATAATCTTTTTAGATAATATTGGTGCTAGCATGATAGTTCCATTATTACCTATTCTGTTTATGAATAGTGAAATTGGTCTACTCGGTTCATCCAGTGCATCTGTTAAAAGTTTTTATTTTGGCTTCTCTTATAT
Source organism: Burkholderiales bacterium (assembly GCA_020697025.1). Classification (GTDB taxonomy): domain Bacteria; phylum Pseudomonadota; class Gammaproteobacteria; order Burkholderiales; family UBA11063; genus Aquella. Next base: position 1,655 of record JAJFBO010000196.1, on the reverse strand, counting down.
GCTTTTCCCCATAATAGCAATTTTAGTAATCCATATTTAGGCTTTTTATCTGATTATAAGGGGCGAAAATTTGTACTAAAAATCGGAATGCTAGGGTTTATTTTTACTAATTTAATAACTATTTTATCAATTATCACGCACAATTTATGGTTATTTTTAGCAACACGTCTTATTTTAGGATTTTTGGTGGTGGCTATACGGCAGCAAGTGCAGCGTTAATTGAGGTAAGTGCTAATGAACAGGAAAAAATTAAGAATATTAAACTAATGACATTGACCTCACTTATGGGTTTTATAATTAGCCCAGTATTTTCTATGCTTGTACCAGCTAAATTAACTACATTATCAATTACGCTACCATTTACACTGGTTTTTATACTCAGTGTATTAAATTTAATTTTAATAATATTATTTTTTCCGAAAACACAGCAGAATGCTTCAGGGGTTACACAACCAAGGGTATTTCAGATGTTATATACCTCATTCTCTTTTATATTTAGAAATTCTAATATTTTAAAGTTAGGGCTGGTTTTTTTTCTATTTCAGTTAGGGTATTTCTTCTATTTTCAAATCTTAGCTTTGTATCTACAACAAATTTATAATTTCAGTCTTCGTCAAACTGGTTTACTTTTTTTTATGATGGGTATATGTTATATATTTGGGATGTATATTGTACATCCATTTTTAAATCGCTTTTTTTCAAATAATGTAGTAACAGGTATTGGTATAATTTCTGCAAGTTTATTAATTGGTATTTTAGGTGTAAATGAGCTGGTAGATTTAGCAATAAAAAGCCAAATTTATATGGTATGGTTAATAAATGCGTTACTTTTTATTATGATTCCATTAGCTTCAATAAATATATCAAGGCAGTTTATAGAAATGGCCAAAGATAACCAAGGTTTGGTAATGGGGGCACTTGGGCAAATTACTTCTTTGTCAATGATTTGCAGTGCTGTATTAGTTAGTTTTCATATTTATTTTGCAAACTTTGTGCTGCTTCTTGCAAGTTTTATAATATTTTGTTGTTTTTTTTACAAATAAAATATTTTTTTGCTGAAAAAACATATGTGCAATAACATTATACTAAAATGGTTTGATTCTTTATGGCAGGTGCAAAGTGATACTGAATTCGTTTAAAGATTTGGGTTATGTAGGTTACCACGGAAATACCAAAGCACGTAAATGGTTCTATCTTATCGTTAATATCCTTATTTATGCCATCAATTCAAGAGGCTTTTTATTGCGTTGACTGCTCAATTTTCTGTAATGATGTGGGTGATGATATTTACAAGTGCTATAAAACTGCGTTATTCTGCTGCAAATAAAGAACGCCTTTTCGAGTTGGACAAAGATGGAATTTCAGCATGATTGTTTGGGCGAACCTAGGTATTATTTCATGTGGCTGTGGTTTTTTCCAGGAATATTCCCACCTAAATTTGCCCATGTAAGCAACATTAGTGGCTATGTGGCTTTGATGGTTATAGCTGATGTAATAATTATTAGTATCCCATTTTTTTATATTTTCATGAAAAAATCGAGGATTAAATTCAAATGTTAAAAATAGGTCAACCATGTCTTTGATTTGTGACAGGAACTCGCAACGCTTTACTTAGCAGCGCTTCTTGTATTTTACCTCTTTTTTATATGTAATTC
>JAJFBO010000195.1 GCA_020697025.1 Burkholderiales bacterium | reverse complement strand
GTTTATCAATTTCAAATATTGGAATAAAATCTGATTTTTTTAAAATTGGTGGTAATAGCTTATTGGCTATTAAATTATTAGATAAAATAAATAAGCATTTCAATTGTCGGCTTAGACTTACAAATATTTTTATTAGCAAGACTATTGAGAGATTAACCCAAGTGATTTTGGAGTGTAGAAATAAATTCGAACTGGTAACCAACCTTAATAATATAACAAACAAGTTAAATTTATTTATGATTCATCCTGGTTCGTCCGGATCCGAAGTTTACATAACTTTGGCTCTTAAATTATCTAATTATAGTTGCTATGGGATCAATAATTATAATTTATATAGTAAGAAAAAAATAGATGATATAGGCCAGTTGGCAACTTTTTATTTAACAGAAATAAATAAGGTTAGGCAATTAACAAAGCAAACAAAAAAACCATATGTATTGCTGGGGTGGTCTTTAGGTGCACAAATTGCTACTGAAATTGCTAATATTCTGGAAAAAAAAGGTTATAAGGATATTAGGATAATTGCTATTGATGGACCAATACCAGACGATAAAATTGCATATTACTTATCCATATTAAAAATTAACGAGAAAAAACTTTATAACAATTTTTCAGAACAAGAGTATACACAAGAATATGCAAATAAAGTGATTACCAATTTTAAATATGATGCCAACTTGGCTAAACAGAGAAAAGTCAATAAATTATACCATACAAAAATTCTTGTATTCAAAGCTATGAAGGAAGATATTAGAGTGTTTGTAGATAATTATGATTTATTAAATAGCTATGAACTAAAACTGGTATATAATAATACTGATAAAATTACTAATTTAAGCAATATCACGTTGGTTAATATGGATACAGTAAACCATTCTAATATTATTGCTAAAGATATATTACTTGCCAATCACATTTCTATATGGCATAACCCAGATTAATTTTAAATGCGAGGTACAAAATATGCTTGATTTTAATGATCCAAATATTTACCAAATTATTGATCTTGTAGATGTAAGTATTTATTGGAAAGATAAGAATAGTCGTTATCTGGGATGTAATAAGTATGGACTAAAAGTCTTAGGGTTAAACAATCGTGAAGATGTAATTGGGAAAACAGACAAGGAGTTGCTGCCACATGGCTACACGGCCAGATTTGTAGAACTTGACAAACTGGCATTAAAAAACGGAAGTTATAAAGGTGAAGAGCATGGAACAATTAATAATGAAAAAAGAATTTTTTTAACTACTAAAATAAGATTATTAGATAATAAAAAGCAGATCATTATTTTTGGAACATCACTTGATATTACAGATATGAAAGCACAAATAGAGCTTGAAAAGCGTAATGAAGAAGTTAAGATGAAGCAGATAATTGATTTAATAAATGTCAGTATTTACTGGAAAGATAAAGATGGTCGTTACTTAGGCTGTAATAAATATGTATTAGATAATATATTTCATGTAAAGTCACAGGAAGAAATTATTGGAAAAACCGATGCTGAATTATTACCTAAGGATACAATTTCACAGTTTATGGAAGTTGACAAATTTGCACTTGAAACAGGGTATTATGAAGGAGAAGAATACGGTACCGTTAATGGCAAGGTTAAAACTTATTTTGCTTCTAAAAGTCGTTTATTTGATAGCCAGAATAATATTATAGGACTTGTCGGGATGTCTATGGATATTACTGACCGTAAGGAAGCAGAGCATCTGAAACTCGAAAATCAGGCTCAAAAAATAGAAATAAAAGCACAGGAAGAATTTAAAAAATGCTTAAATGATTTACAACATACAATCCAGATGTATAAGATGAACATTTTAAATAATAAGTTTGGGGTAGAGATTAAGTCTAACAACCATAATCATGATATAACTCTAACCAGACGTGAGAAAGAGGTATTATATTTTCTTTCGATAAATAAATCCCCAAAAGAAATTGCCAATTTTTTATCAATCAGAGACAAAAAAAGCGTTGTTGCTAATACGATACAATCAATTATTAATAAGCAATTATATACTAAATTTAAGGTTTATAATGTAAGCCAATTAATTGAAAAAGCAAACTTATTAAAGCTAATTCCTTTTTTGCCAGATAAATTTTAGAATAAAAGTCTTAATTAATATTAAATAAAATACATTAAATGGCAATTTTAATGTAATAATCCCATAATTTAAGTAGTTATGTTGTTTACTTTTCATCTTTAAATTAAAAGATGAAAAGTAATTGGATAGCTTAATCATGTTCTTACACATACTATAACACTCACAATACTTATTTAAAAAATATGACTTAAACATAATTCAAAAATTAGAATTACAAATTATAGCAAATAATTTCCATAAATCTGGTATATCAATTTTTTACTGCTTACTATACAATGGATTCCTGAGGTGAGGTTGGTCTAGCTCATTAAGCGCTTAGTGAGTCTTTTCAACCTTGCTTTGTCTTTAGATATCTTGAACCATTTTATTATGGATCTTGAAAAAGAAGCATGCTAGATAAAAGTCATTAGTTTTTAGTGACTTTGTTCAAGCAGGTTTTTACCTTAAGGCTTTTATAGAAAATAATCATATTATACTAATCACTTCAGATATCTCAGTAATAATATTCAATAATTCTTAAAAATAAAAAACTATTAAAAATATTCTTAATTTATTAAAACCTTAGCTAGTTGAGGATAACATTCAAAGATGGTAAAACCAAAAATTATGATTAAATATGGTAACTTGTTGTTTGATGATATTGCTTTAAAGATATTCCTTGTTACTTAATCCCAAATTTTTTACTGGTTTCTTGATGTCTGGCATCACTTTCAGTATGCTGATACTTCATAGTGGTTTCAAGTAAACTATGACGTAAATTTTCTTTTACTACCCGAATATCAATACCCGCATCTACCTGATGTGTAGCTGATGTATGCCTCAGCCAATGTGTGGATACCTGTTCTATAACAAATGCTGCACCCGGATCACTAATTTTTACATGATTTGCAATTTCACTGCAGGTGGTTTTAATCATTTTATATAACATGGAATCTGTAATACCTACGTATTTGCCTGGAGAGACCTGTAGATTATTAACTAACGCAATATCAGTCTCTGAAAATATTGGATAATCAGGCAAACCTATACTTTTTCTGTATTCAATAAGAGCTAAAAGTAAGTCATTAGTAACCGGTACTTCACCATATTTGTTGCCTTTACCTATTACTTTTAGCCACCAGTTACCTTGTTTACGCACAAAATCGCTCATTTTAGCATTGACTATTTCCTGCCGCCGGCAGCCAGATAAATAAAGTAAGGAAAATACCCATTTAATTCTATGAAATGTACGAATTTGAGATTGAGTTTTTTTAGGCATATTATTAATATAATCTAATATATAATCCAACTCCTTATGGGTTAAATATCGTTCTACACCTTTATTTACAGTAAGCCTGGCTGATTTACGTTTAATTAACTTAAATGGATTTAGGTTTAAATATC
>JAJFBO010000194.1 GCA_020697025.1 Burkholderiales bacterium | reverse complement strand
TAGCATTTTCACGTACAGCAAATGATATATGTGTTATAGAATAAGTATTCATGCATAATTTCTTAGTTATTCTAACTAACTCGGGAACCCCTATAATTGGTAATTGAGATTTAACCACCCATCTACCTTCATTATCAGGTAATAAAGCCCAGTTGAATGTCTTTGGTTTGCTATCTTTTTGTTCCTGATAGGAGCAAGTAACATCTAAATATTTATAGCTAGTTGCATGAACAATACTTGCACTTAAAGATAATGCAATAAACAGACTATATAAATAGCCATTTAATTTATATTTTATCAATTTTTTATCCTCTAAAATTAATACTCATGTTTATGAAGTCTTCACTTTAGCGCTTTTTTAACAATACTTTGATCTACAATATTGTTAAATAAACACAACGTTATGCTAGGATATTACTATTTAACTTAAAAAAACACAATACGGAATTTCAGTAGTCAGGTCCGTTTAGACATGGCTTTTTAATAGAATATATAATAATACCAGGCTTGCTAGTATTATTACATGATAGAGATGTGATAAATCTAGTCTTTTACATATAAATTAATAAAAATTATACTGTCAACTATTAGGCTAACTAATGAATTGGGCAGCTCTTGTACCGGGATTTATTTGTAAATATAATTCTATAAGGGATATGTGTTTCTATATGCCTCTAAAATTCAGTGAGCTGCAATTTGTTTTAGTTATATATTTATATTCAGTTAGTTTAAATAAAATTAAAAACTATAATATTTACAAATGAACTAGATAAAAATGACACAAAGTTTGGGCTACATTATCACTAAATAAATACTTTGCATTTATAAATATGAAAAGAAACCAATTGCTTTTTTAATTATCTTTAAATATTAACTTTTTTATGATCTCCTAATGCTGCTTTATTTCCGGTTAATAATGCCTGGGCAAAGCCAACAATTTTTAGGAATGAGCTAGAAGGAGAATCCCAATATTCTGCATTTGTTACTGTTACTTCAATAATAACTAAATTAGGATCCTCCACTCCTTTAGGGAACCAGACTTTACACATAGGAGACCATAGTTCCTGTATTTTAATTCTGTCTTTTATGATTTTTGCAACGCCATTACATGATACATATGTATTTTCCTTAGGCTCGGAGAAGGCAACATTAACCTGAGCATCGTCTCTTATCTCATAAACTTTAGGTGAGTCTATATTAGTAAAAAAAAGAAATTTACCATTAAAATCTTCTTCTAATTTTGCCATTGGGCGGGCATGTAATTCACCATTTTCCTGAGCAGTCGTAAGCATACAAATTTTAATTGGTTTAATCAGTTCGTTTAACTTAGTAATAGCCTGTTTTTCTTCCATTATAAATTTTCCTTTAATTTTTAATATTTTATAAAGTCATTAATATATATATTTTTGAATACTTGTTATTATACTTTATTTTTTTATACATTAAATATACTTTGAAGCTAAATTTTTAGGTGCTTCACTAAACTAACTAAAATATAATTTAATAAATACTAGCAAGTAAATTCACTAACTTTTCAATACCGCTATGCATTATTACATCTTCTAAAGTATATGTTAATGATGCATTTAATTTTATAATGGCGTCTCTCCCGTGGGCTATTGGCTTTATAAGTATAATAATAGCTTTCAAGTTTAATGAAATTAAGGTTTTAATAAAATATTTTTCAGTAATAGGACTGACTCTAATAAATAAGATATAAGGATTTATATTTTTGTCTTGATTTGTTAAATGAGTTTTTAATTTGGTTTTGACATTTTTTACTGTACTGATTTTTTCAATATTTTCATTCGGAATAAAAATACTCAGATTTCTATCTACCAAGTCTAAATACTCAATATTAATTTGTTCTGATAAATTAAACATCTTTTTTAAACTTGAAATGCCGCCCAAATAAAGATTCTTATAGGAATAGTTCTCGATTAGCTGGCTAAAATTCTTATAAGCCCTAGACTTTAATTCAATAAATTCCGGATTCTTAGGCCCTTCAACAGATACAATCTTAATTCCAGTTGCTTTTATATTTTTTTTTAATTCTGAACTCAGATTAAAATCAGTATATATATGACTGATACTATAATTTTTTAAATATCTTTTTTCTATATAATCAGCTGGTATATGTTTATGATATTTTCCAATATAATAAGTATCCCCTACTAATATTCCGGCTCTTATCATAACTAAATAGACAAATAAACTTTCTTCTACTTGTTTTAGCAAAATAATATCAAAATTTTCCATATTAAAATTTAAACTAATTTTACTTTTATGTAATTCTTCTAGTTTTTTTAAGGCGTCCCGTTTAACTACTGCATCTTCAAATAAATAATTTTTTGCATCATTAATCATTTCTTTTTTTAATATTTTATGCAGTTGGGAATACTGCCCTTTTAAAAAATAGCTTGCTGCTAATAAATTTTTGTTATACTCCTGGGCAGTTATTTTGTTTACACAAGGAGCGCTGCACTCCTTGACTTGATAAGAAAAACAAGGACGGGTTCTATTTTTAAATTCCTGGTCTTCACAAGTTCTTAGCTTAAAAAATTTTTTTATATAGTTTAACTTTAGTATGGCATCATTTTTCGAAGCATATGGCCCAAAAATATTTTCTTTTGCCCGACTAAATTTAGTTAGTTTTATTTGTGGATACTTGTGCCTGGATACTTGTATAACCGCCAGGCTTTCTTCCTTACGTACTAATATATTAAATTGGGGATTTAAGATTTGAATTAAATTATTTTCAAGTATCAGGGCCGCTTTTTCATCAGTAGTTAAGGTATACTCAATAAAAGCTATTAAAGTTGCTAATTTTCTGGTTTTTCTATTTGCAACTGATGAAGAAAAGTAAGATTTTACACGTTTGCGTAAAGACTTGGCTTTACCAATATAGAGTAAATTTTTTTGTAGGTCATAAAATCTATATACTCCAGGTAATTCTGGCAACAAGGATAAATCTTCTGGTTTTAACATTTTGCTACAAATTTAATAGATCAAAAGTGATTAATATCTGACTTTAGAATGAATGGTATTTTAATTCATAGCTATATGTAAATTTTATAAATTGCCAAAGAATTTTAATTTAGTAAGCAAAATTATAATCTATAGCTACTTTTAACTACACAGGCTAATTTACCAATAATCTTTAAATTATCGTCCGTTAGCTCTTTTGCAATTATTAAATCGGCAGAAGCAAAATCACGGTTATCAGACTCAGCTTTTATATACTTACTTCTAGGCATTAGTTTAAATCTTTTAATATAGCAAAGATCATCAACAGAAATTACATAAACTTTATTATGTACTAATTTAACATTTTCAATAGGAGTAGTATCAACTAGCACCAGACAACCGTCAGCAACAGTTGGCTCCATAGAACTGCCCTTAACTGGAACAACTACAGTATAATTAGGCTGTAATCCATATTCCTTCATTGTAGATTTTGGTACTGGCAAATATTTCTTATCAGCGATATTTTCAAGTAT
>JAJFBO010000009.1:2461-15003 GCA_020697025.1 Burkholderiales bacterium | reverse complement strand
GCTTCTGTAAGGCCATCAACTATCGTGTCATAAGTCTTCTTTTCATCATTAATCACACCTTTTAGATTAATAATTGCAACATGTTTACCCTGTCCGACAGATATTTTTGATTTACCATTAAAAACATTAAATAAAACTATTCCAATGATTACCAGCCAGATTAACCGAAAAAAAACCCGCCAACGCCTTGCACGACGTTGCTCTTTAACAGTTTCTAATAATACTTTTTCTAATGTTGATTTTTCCCAGGAGTTGTCCATAGTGATCCTTGATTAATAAATTATAAAGTTATTATTTTTGATTAGCTATACTTTATGATATTAGCAATTATATCTCACATGATATAATATATTCTTAAAACCTTCAATTGTTGCTTTTTTAACAAGTTTCAATTAAAGACCTCAAATAGGCCTAAGATATCGTACAACATATTAACTTAGTAATTAAATATGTTGTACTGGTGCTTAAATGTATATTATAGTGTAATCCAAGATTTAATTGTAATATTTTCATGCTAATTATTAACACATTTTAAAACTTGGTTTACATTAAGTAAGAATAATAAATAATTTTGGAGTAATAATAAAATGCTTAAAATTTTATATGGAATATTTTTGTCAACAAGCAGCCTTGCTTTTGCCGATTTAAGCGGACTTTATGCTGGAGGTGGATTAGGTTATGGCATGCAAGGTATTTCTGCATATGGAAATAGTAGTAATGCTGGTAGTCCAGCAATTAAAGCTTTTGCAGGTTATCAGTTAACTGACTGGATTGGAGCAGAAGCTGGCTATACTTATATAACACAAGCTAGCAACTGGAACAATCTGGGAGCTCCATCTACGACAGTATATGATATAGCCGCTACTCCTGGTTTTTCTATACCCTTAACTCCCGTTACTATATATGCACGTTTAGGAATTGATGCAGTATCGTCAAATCTGGATAGTGCCTGGTACAACCAGATATTTAATACGGTAAAAGCTAATTTTGAATGGGGCCTGGGTTTAAAAGTTAATATTCCAGCTACCCGAGTATTTGTCCGGGCTGAATATATAAATTATGGTTCTGTAACTAATAACTCTAATTCAGGAATGAGTACTACACCAAGTGTATTTTTGATAAACGCAGCATACGTGTTTTAATTACTAAGTTTAAGAGTTAGCAAGATATTGGCAGGTTTGATCCTTCACATTAAAGGCAATCAAATCTGCCTTATACCCACTTTGTATTTTGCCTAAACTATTGCCATATCCCATAACTTGTGCCGGAATCTGACTTGCCATATTTAATACTTTTACTATATCAAGCCCGCAAATATTGATACAATTAGCAATAGCTTTGGGCATAGTTAAATTTGCTCCGGCAAGTACACCATTCTCATCAAGGCACATTCCATCTTTTACATGAATACTTTTGCCGCCAAACCGAAACCCCTTCATATCTGTACCCATCGAAGTTACCGCATCAGTTACTAAATAAACCTGTTCTGGCTTATTTTTATTTAATAACTGAATATTCGCCTTATCTACATGTAACAAGTCAACAATTAAGCCGGTATGGATATCCGAGTTTAATATTGCCGCAATCATGCCTGGGTTTCTGGCAGACAGGCCGCTCATGGCATTAAACATATGGGTAGAACTCCTGGCACCTAATTTTATTGCATTTTGGGTTTCACTATAACTTGCATTACTATGCCCTAAAGAAACAATAATGTTATTATTTATTAAAAACTGTATTTGTTTTATAGTAAATACTTCTGGAGCAATCGTCATCTTAATTGGAAAATATTTTTTATAGACAACTATTTGCTCCAGCAACTCTTTTGTGGGAGGTATTATAAATTGTTCCGGATGAATGCCCTTTTTAATCGTTGAAATAAATGGTCCTTCTAAATGAAGGCCTATTACTCCACGCTTATTATTATGTAGCGTAAACCAGGTTTTTATAGTTTCTAACGCCTTAAGCACATCTTTAAAATCACAGGTAATTAATGTTGGCAAAAAACTAGTAGTACCATAACCTAAACAAGTTTGGTACATGACTTCCAAAGTAGTATAGCTAATATTATCGTTAAATAATACACCACCGCAGCCATTTAATTGTAAGTCAATAAATCCAGGGGTAATAATACAATCACCATAATTCTTAACTAGCTTTTTATCTTTTAGATTATTTAATGTTATAATCTCCTTGATCAGGCCTTTTTGAACCACAACTGCAGTTTCTGGCAGAAGATTTGATCCATCAAAGATATATTTTGCTGTATAAATTTGTTGCATAATTATCTGATTAATATATTTTTATTTAAACAATTTCAAATAATAAAAGAGAAAATTGGTACCATTTATCATTTCAGTCTGCAATTTTGCAGAAATCTTTCTTTAAAGTAAATCACTAGCAATTTGTGCAAATGCGGCATCGGCTAAATCCAAAGTTGTATTAACTGCATCTACATTGTGGGTAGCACAAATGAATCCTGCTTCATACATTGATGGCGCAAAGTATATTCCTGATTTTAGCATTTTATGAAAAAACGAATTAAAAATTTGTATATTCCCTTGTGCCATATCGCTCATATTTTGTGGTATTGTCTCACGAAAATAAAAACCAAACATTCCTCCAATATAATCGCTGCAAAATGCTATCCTATGTTTTGCTGCTGACTCTAATAGTCCTTTAGTCAGCATGTGGCTTATCGTATTTAAATGTTCATAAAAACCTGGTTTTTGGATAAGTTCAAGATTAGCAAGCCCAGCTGCAACTGAAAGCGGATTACCGGATAAAGTACCGGCCTGGTAAACACTACCTAATGGAGCCAGATTATCCATAATGTCCGCCCTGCCCCCAAAGCCGGCGAGCGGCATGCCCCCACCAATTACTTTACCTAAACAGGTCAAATCAGGTTTAATATCCAGTAACCCCTGGGCACAAGATAAACTTACTCTAAATCCAGTCATAACTTCATCAAAAATTAAGACGCTTTTGTAATCAGTGCATAATTTCCTAAGAATTTGAATAAATTTAAGTGTAGGGCGAACAAAATTCATATTCCCGGCAAAAGGTTCAATAATTACACAGGCAATTTGGTTTGGATATTTTTCAAAAGCGGCAATCAATTCTTGTGTATTATTATATTCAAGGACGATTGTATGCTGCACGGCCTCTTCCGGTACTCCACCACTACTTGGGTTTTTAAAAGTTGCCAGCCCCGAGCCTGCTTTTACAAGTAAACTATCACTATGACCATGGTAACAGCCATTGAATTTGATAATATATTTTTTATTAGTATAGCCGCGGGCAAGCCTAATAGCCGACATAGTTGCTTCGGTTCCTGAATTGACAGTACGAAATTTTTCAATACTTGGAAGGAGCTTAGTAATTTCTTTTGCAAAGCAAACTTCCATTTCAGTCGGGGTGCCAAAGGATAATCCCTTCATTAGTACATCGCTTACTTCACTACATACGTACTCATTGGCATGTCCGACGATGTTTGCTCCCCATGAGCAGACATAATCAATATATCTGTTCTCTTCGATATCATATAAATAGTGATCTTTAGCTTTTGCGGTAAAAAAAGGAGTACCGCCAACAGCATTAAATGACCGCACTGGTGAATTTACACCACCTGGAATATATTTTTTAGCTTCAATAAATAGTGTATTATTTAACATTCTTACCTCAACAAAATATAATATATGAAGGTTATTCCTAACCTGTTTAACAGTTTACTGTAATCATTTAATTCGCTTACACCCTTAGATAATAATCTATATTTAGTCAGTTATACTACGATTTACTTTATATAGAGTTATTCCAGCTGGTGTATTAAATCTTCCTCCTGCATTTTTGCAGTCATATAATTCACCGCTCATTTGATTTATTTTACACACTGAAAGCACACTGGCATTAGTTATATATGCGGCAGTACCTTCTGAGTTAAAGTCGAAATCTGTTAATCCGTTAAACCCACTTCCTGTCAGAATACAATTACTTAATTCACCATTATTATTATTTACATCACATAGTGATATCATATGTGAACCATTATTGGTAACATAAGCATGAATACTGTTTTTATCCAATGATATAGCCTGAGGTGCATCAAATCCATAACCGGTAGAATGACAATTTGACAGGCCTGAATTTCTTCCTCCAATATGACATACATATACCGAATCATTAGCTGCACTGCTAATATATAAGAAATTATGATTAATATTTGCAGCAAAAGCTGTAGGTACTAAAAGACCAGCAATAGAGAATTTATAGCAAGCCGATAAAGTACCATTTACCATATTATACCTACATTTTGAAATGGAACTATCACTTTGATTAGCAATATACGCAGCGTTTCTTTGCTCTTCAATAATAATAGAAGCTGGTATAGTAAACCCATCTCCGGTTGCTTTACAATTTTCGAAATCTCCGTTAACAGGATTTATCTTACATAAAGAAATTGTACTTGATCCTTTATTTGCAACATACGCCAGTGTGCGGGCTTTATTTAATATAATTCGGTTTGGAGCATTAAATCCTTTTCCGGTAGAAGCACAATCTTCTATTAGCCCTGTATTGGAGTCAATCGGACACTGGGAAATTGTAACTGAATTTGCGTTAAGTACGTAAGCAAATTCAATATTTTTTTGTAACTGTGGCTGCGATTTTTTTGCAGCTGCCTGGGCAACAATATTTGCTTTTGTCTTAATAGGCTGCACTTCTGGTGTAGAGGGGCAGGAAATAGTTCTGGTATCAGCGGATCTTATTGGTACTGAAGACCTGCCTAGTTGATAAAAAATAGCCCAAATACCAATAACCATAATAAACAATACAATGTTTTTGCCCATATTAAAACTCCCTTATATCCTGCTATAATATCACATTTTAACTAACAATTATCGAATTTTGTTCAAATAATACCAGTATATAATGTAAAATAAAAAATATTACATAAGCTTACCCAGAACGAATAAATAAGGAGTTTTACTATATCTCTCAATAATTTGTTATAATAAAGCCTTATTACCAAAAATGAAAATAAACTATGAAAAAAATAACTATTGTTCCTGAAAATATTGAACTTTCTATTGCTGACGAAGAAGAAACTATTTTAAATGCGGCTTTAGCGCAAAACCTGAATTTACCTCATGGCTGTAAAAATGGAACTTGTGGAGCATGCAAGTGTAAGATTATTTCTGGAGACATAAAACTAGATCCATATAACACTAAGGTACTTACCGATAAAGAAAAATATCAAGGTTATACGTTATTATGCAAGGCTCATCCAATTGGAGAAGTTGTATTGGAAATTCCCCATGTACTAAGAGGATTTCCAATAAAAATACTTCCTGCCAGAGTCGAACATATCAAAAAAACTAATGATATGGCAATACTTACATTAAAATTACCCCCAAGTCAGAGTTTTGGGTTTTATGCCGGGCAGTATATTGATATTTTAACTAATGGCAAGAATCGTAGTTATTCGATTGCAAGTGCTCCAACTGTCGCTACTACACTTGAGGTTCATGTTCGCTATCATAAAGGTGGTGTTTTTTCTGAATATGTATGGCATGAATTACAAGAAAACCAGATTTTACGTTTTCGGGGCCCTTTAGGCAGCTTTGGGCTTAGTGAAACAAATTTACCAATTTTAATGGTATGTACTGGTACCGGATTTGCTCCAATTAAATCTATTTTGGAATATATGGCAGCAAGTAATATAAAGCGTGAAATACAAGTATACTGGGGCAACCGGATGTACGCCGATTATTATATGTTGGATTTACTTTATGCCTTACAACAGAAATTAGGGTTTAAGCTTACTTTATGTCTTACCGGTGAAGCTAAAGATAATTGCGTTTATAATCGTGTTACTAAAACTATTGAAAATGATTTCACCAATTTAAGCGGCTATGAAGTATATGCATGCGGCAACCTTAATATGATTGAGGAATTATATGAGCTATCTACAACTAAACTAAACCTTATAAAGCAAAATTTTTTCTCTGATGCTTTTACACCATCGGCAGGATAAATATAAATGAAAAAAATTTTGTCAAAGAACTTATTTGTAATTGTACTTGGCTTATTTACAATTTTTTCCACTGTACTTTGTAGTTGTGGATTTAAAGGCCCATTATACTTGCCAAAAAAAGTATCTGCCAGCAACCCACAAAGTAGCCAGCCACATTCTGCAAGTAATTCAATTACACTAAAAGCACCCAGAGATCATACTACTACTAATGAAAGTGGATCATTACGTGAAGAATCAAGCATTATTAAATAAAGGATTAAAACATGATTAAAATTGAATGTGAAGTTTTAGTTTTAGGAGCCGGGCCAGGAGGTTATACCGCTGCATTTAGAGCAGCAGACTTGGGTAAAAAGGTTATATTAATTGAGAAATATTCAACACTTGGCGGAGTTTGCCTAAATGTTGGATGTATTCCATCTAAAGCCCTACTTCATGTAGCAAAAGTAATTAATGAAGCCGAAGAAATCAGCCATCATGGTGTAGATTTTGGTAAACCTAAATTAGATATAGATAAAATTCGTGAATACAAATCTGGAGTTGTAAATAAGTTAACAGGTGGCTTGGCCGGTTTGGCAAAACAACGTAAAGTACAAATAATTCAAGGTACGGCACAATTTAATTCTCCTAATACGGTTGTAGTCGAAACTCCATTGGGAGCGCAGACAATACATTTTGAAAATGCAATTATTGCAGCTGGTTCATCATCATTTAAAGTACCCGGATTTCCTTTTAACGACCCCCGGGTAATTGATTCAACCGGGGCCTTGGAATTAAAAGATATTCCTAAAAAAATGTTAGTGGTAGGCGGCGGTATTATTGGTCTGGAAATGGCTGAAGTTTATTCTACATTAGGCAGTGAAATTACCGTTGTCGAGCTGGGAGAATACTTGATTCCCAGTGCAGACCGTGATGTCGTAAGAGTATTGGAGCAAAGGATTAAAAAGCGCTTTAAAGCCATCTATACCAAGACTAAATGCACTAAAGTTGAAGCCAGGGAAGATGGATTATATGTCATGTTTGAAGGTGATAATGCACCAAAAGAAATAATGAAATTTGATAAAATTTTAGTTGCCGCAGGCCGCAGGCCAAATGGTAAAACTATTGGTGCCCAAAAAGCAGGTATTAATGTAAATGATGATGGTTTCATTTCGGTAGATAAGCAATGCCGGACAAATATTCCGCATATTTATGCAATTGGCGATATTGTTGGTCAACCCATGTTAGCCCACAAGGCAACCCATGAAGGGCGTATAGCTGCAGAAAACTGCGCAAATTTAAAATCTTATTTTGATGCCAGGGTTATTCCGGCAATTGCCTATACTGATCCTGAAGTTGCCTGGATGGGAGTTACTGAAGCCGAAGCCAAAGCCCAAGGATTAGCTATTGAAGTAGGTAAATTTCCATGGGCAGCATCAGGTCGTGCTTTAGGTAATGGCCGTGATGATGGGTTTACAAAAATCATTACCGATAAAAATACCCATAAAATTATCGGGGCTGCTATTGTTGGGGTTAACGCTGGTGAATTATTGGCTGAAACTGTATTAGCCCTGGAAATGGACTGTGATATTCATGATGTTGCCCTGACTATTCATGCACATCCTACTTTATCTGAATCGGTAGCATTTGCCTGTGAAATTGTTGATGGCAGTATAACTGATCTTTATATGCCAAGGAAAAAATAATGCAATTTAAAAACATTGCAATTGTGGGTAAATATCAATCTGATAATCTAACCATGCAAATTTTAGAATTGGTTAAATTTTTACACAAAATTGACATGAATGTTTATGTGGATTGCGGAGATTTATGTAATTATGAGAAACTTCATAATTGTCAAACAGGAAAGCTGGCTGGCTGGTTAGAAATTTTGGATTTGGTTATTGTAGTTGGCGGTGACGGCACGCTATTATCTGCGGCAAGGCAGATAGCTGGACATAATATACCAATTATTGGAGTTAATCAGGGCCGATTGGGCTTTATGACGGATATCTCTATTAGCAACATGCTGCCTGTACTTGAACAAATTATCAAAAGTAATGAATATAATGTAGAAGAACGCACATTAATAAATGGCGTCGTAATACGTGACAATAAAGTCTTTCATAGTGCATTAGCCCTAAATGATATAGTTATAGCACGTGGTGCAATTGGTAATATGATTGAGTTTGATTTAAGTATTGACGGCCAGTTTGTATTATCTCAAAAATCTGATGGGGTAATTTTTGCGACTCCAACTGGGTCAACGGCATACTCTCTTGCTGCCGGAGGACCGATTCTTCACCCCGGTTCCGGTGTTTTTGCTATAGTACCTATTTGTCCGCAATCAATGACTAATCGTCCAATTGTAGTAAGTGATAATGTGAATATTGAATTTAGCCAAATAAGGGAGAATGCTACCCAGCTGCACTTTGATGGTCAGGAATGTATTGATTTAAATTTTCAGGACAAAGTACTCTTAAGTAAGCATTTAGCAACATTAAAACTAATTCATCCTAAAGATTATAACTACTATTATACATTAAGACGTAAATTAGATTGGTCAAAGCGGGTATCTTAAATATTTGGAAAATATATGTTAGTACAACTTAAAATTAGTAATTACCTGCTTATAGAAAAACTTGAACTTGATTTCTATTTGGGCTTGACAGTTGTCACTGGTGAAACTGGCAGTGGTAAATCAATTATTATTGATGCCTTAATGTTAATTTTTGGGGCCAGGGCTAATCGCGATATAGTTCGTACCGGAGCACAGGCAGCTAATTTTGAAGCAACTTTTTTATTGAGTAATCAGAATGCTATTTCTTGGTTACAAGAGAATGCTTTACTTGATCTGGATAATCCAGATTCGGTAATTTGCCGAAGGACTGTAGACAATCAGGGTAAGAGCAAAATCCAGATTAATGGACATGGTGTTACTGCCTTGCAAATCAGGACTCTAGGTGATTATATGTTAGATATCCATACACAGCATGCCTCTATTACCCTTCTTAAAGCTGACACCCAGCGCAGCCTTTTAGACCAATTTTGCGCAATAACTATTGAAGTAGATAAGCTTGGAGTTTTATATAAACAAATTCAGGAATTAAGTACTAAGTTAAATTTAGCAACCACTGCCATGCATGACTTAGAAATAAAACGTGAAGTATTATCAGAAAAGATTACTGAATTATCCGCATTAAATTTACACGCCGGGGAATGGGAGCAGTTACAAGAAGAACATAAGCAATTAAATAACGCCGGGGAAGTATTAAGCGAACTGGATTATGCCCTAAGATTACTTAATGGCAGTGAGGAGTCAATGCTAAACACAATTGGCAACTTACATACTCATTTAAATAAAATTATTAATTATATACCCAGGCTGGAGCAACCTTTAAAAATAGTTGATAGTCTCGATATTGAAATTCGTGAATTATCTCATGAACTAAATTTATTAGCTCAGGATATAACTCAGGACCCAATCCGCCTTGCAGAAATAGAATCCAGAATGGAAGAAATCTTCTCGCTTAGTCGCAAATATCGATTAGACCCAACTATACTACAAGAGACTTTAGCCAATTTTGAGCAAGAACTAAGCCGGCTAAATCAAGATAGTGATATTGCTCAGATAGAACAGGAGTTATTGGGTGCTAAAGCTAAATATAATGATCTAGCAGCCAGTATAAGTAAGAAGCGTGCTGCTGGAGCTAATAAACTGGCTAAGGAAGTTACCGGCTTATTAAGACCACTTGCCATTAGTGGTCAATTTAATATTAGTTTGATATCTTCTGTCAAACCAACCGCTTATGGCTTAGAAAGCATTGAATACCAGGTATGCTTTAACCAGGGTATGCCGCTTCAATCATTAACTAATGCTGCCTCCGGCGGTGAATTATCCCGTGTTGCTTTGGCATTATACTTATTACTTAGTATTAATAATCCACCAGAAGTTATTATTTTTGATGAAATTGATGTAGGAATTGGCGGTAAAGTTGCGGCCGTCGTAGGTCAAATGCTTGCTCAGCTAGGTACCAGTAAACAAGTTATCTGTATTACTCATCAACCGCAAGCAGCAAGCTTTGGCAGCAATCATCTGGTTGTATCTAAAACAATTAATAAAACCACCACTATTACGCATGTTGATTATGTAAAAGATGATGCCAGAATTGCCGAAGTAGCCCGCATGTTAGGTGGGGTACATATTACTGATGCAACACTCGTACATGCCAAAGAGATGTTAACCCAGCATGTAGTATAAATTATTTTTTTATTATGTATTCAAGATTACATCCCTTTCTTCTTGCATGATACATATACTATATTTAGAAGTTAAACATATATTTGAAGCCAAATTTACTAACCATACCCTATATGCTTATCTGGTTTTTTACTTCCTCTTAAATATATCTCTAAATCTGATATTAAAGATATTGCAGTATATTTTGCGAATTCTCGCAAAACTTTTTTAATCAACCAAGTTACAATAATGCTATAAAATAATTAATATAAGCAACTTTTAAAAGGAAATTAGATAATGATTAAATCAAATATTTTGGACCAGGTAAATGAACAAGTAAGTAAAGCTATAAGTAACAGCCCATTTACTGATGTAGAAAAAAACCTAAAATCTATCGTAATAGCTATTTTAAATAAACTGGACATTGTAACTCGTGAAGAGTTTGATACACAGCAAAAAGTCCTGGCTGCAACTCGTGAGAAATTAGAAAAATTAGAACAACAACTGGAAAAATTTAAACAACAGGCATGAGTTTAGCCAAATTATACTCACGGGCTATTCGCGGCATGCAAGCGCCGGAAGTAATAGTTGAAGTCCATGTTACTGGCGGTTTACCATCTTTTTCTATAGTTGGATTACCTGATACTGAAGTTAAAGAAAGCCGGGACAGGGTACGTTCAGCAATTTCTATGTCTGGTTATAACTTTCCTGCCAGACGAATTACAGTAAATCTGGCTCCGGCAGATTTGCCTAAAGAATCAGGTCGCTATGATCTGCCCATTGCCCTGGGTGTATTAATTGCCAGTGGGTTAATTCAGCCTGAATTAGATTATAGCCAGTTTGAGTTTGCCGGTGAATTAGCTTTAGATGGTACGCTACGTAAAATTCATGGTGCGCTTGCAATGGCATGCACCGCTAAAGAATCAAAACGTGGATTTATTTTGCCTATTGATAATGCGGTAGAAGCATCATATGTGGATAACCTTGCTGTGTATAAAGCTAAATGCCTAAATGAAGTAGTTGCCCACTTATGCTCTCAAAATAATTTAGCCCTTGAAATAAAAGATCAGCTGCCAGAGAATTGGCTTAGTAGTCTTAATTTAGATTTTAACCAGGTAAAAGGTCAGCTTAGTGTTAAAACAGCTCTTGAGGTCGCAGCAGCAGGACGTCATTCACTTTTAATGATTGGGAATCCTGGCTGTGGAAAGTCAATGTTA
The DNA here is from genome assembly GCA_020697025.1 of Burkholderiales bacterium. Taxonomy (GTDB): domain Bacteria; phylum Pseudomonadota; class Gammaproteobacteria; order Burkholderiales; family UBA11063; genus Aquella. The sequence goes on along the minus strand of JAJFBO010000009.1, from coordinate 3,536 downwards.
TCGGAAAGACTAATTACCATTTTACCTGGCCTGACTAATTCACAAGCTTTGGAAACTGCGTCTATCCATTCATTAACTAGACATGATACTTATTTGTCTAATTGGGGTAAAATCCCGTTTCGTAATCCGCATCATAGCAGTTCTGCAGTAGCAATAGTAGGTGGCGGCTCCAACCCAAAACCTGGTGAAATTAGTTTAGCCCATAATGGGATTTTATTTATGGATGAAATACCTGAGTTTGACCGCAAGGTTTTAGAAGTATTACGTGAACCTCTGGAAACCAAAAAAGTCAGTATTTCCAGAGCTAATTATAAAGTAGAATACCCGGCAGATTTTCAACTAATTGCGGCAATGAATCCCTGTCCTTGTGGCAATCGGGGCCATCCACAAAATTTGTGTAAATGTTCTGTAGAGCAAGTTGCCCGATATCAAAGCAAAATTTCCGCGCCATTGTTAGACAGAATTGATCTGGTTGTACAAATGCCTCATTTAAACCCAGAAGATTTACATCTAATGCCACAGGGAGAATGTTCCGAAACAATCCGTGGCAGAGTTTTAAAAGCACGTGAACTTCAGTTAAACCGCCAAAACAAATTAAATTATGCCTTAAATAATGATGAAATTGAGCTTTTTTGTCTTATAGAACCTAAAGCCCAGGATTTACTAAAAACAGCAAGTACCAGACTTGGTTTGTCTGCCAGGTCTTATTATCGGGTACTAAAAGTTTCCCGAAGCATTGCTGATTTAGCTGGGAGTGAAGTAATTAGCATGCCGCATATTGCCCAAAGTATACAATATAGAGATATATTATGATAAACCCACAGAAGTAGTTCATTTTTTGTTAAAATATAGGACTCTATATAGAAGGGCATAATAGTTAAATGAATAAATTTATTGTAGGTCTGGTTCTTGGTATTGCAATTGCAGGTGGTTTGGCATATTATTTGAATAATGCGCCATCTCAATTTGTGAATAAAGTCACAAATAATCAGTCTGGCTCTTCTTTGTCTAATGCTTCAGCACCTATTATTTTGGCTCCTGGAACTAAATATCAGGTGGCTGAATCAAATGCAAC
>JAJFBO010000009.1:0-2453 GCA_020697025.1 Burkholderiales bacterium | reverse complement strand
AGTTTCACATAAAGAGACAGATTCCAGCGCTTCGGCCCCTAGTTATGATTTTTATGATGTATTACAGGGTAAAAAAGCCGCCTCTAATAGCAATAGTAATACTACCAAGAAAGCTAAGCGCTATTTTCTACAAGCCGGGTCTTTTAATTCGCAAAACCTGGCTAATGATATGAAAGCAAGGCTTGCCCTACTTGGTGTTGATGCAAAAATAAAATCGAAACAAGATAATGGTAAAATGACCAATAGAATTATTGTTGGTCCTTTTAACTCAGAAAATGAAGCAAATGATGCTATAAATACATTAAAAGACAATGATATTAGTGCAACATTAATTATAACGGGTAATTAAATAAGAGAGGTTATTTATGTTAAAGTTTTTATCTATAATATTTGGTGGATTGTTAATAAGTAATTCTTTTGCTCTAACGCCACAAAATCAATTAGAAAGTAAGGATTACACTATATTATCAGTTCCGGTACCAAAAACCCAGACTGCTGATGGTAAAGTAGACGTTAAAGAATTTTTTTCTTACACATGTATTCATTGTAAAGATATCGAACCTTTAATTGAATCAACGATTATGCTTGATAAAAATATTGATTTTAATAAAATACAAGTTGTATGGTCAGACCAGGCAGATATTACTGGATTTGCTAAATTAAATGCTACAATCCAGGCTCTCAAATTACAAAAACTAAATGTACCTGCATTTAATGCAATTTTCAGTAACCAAAATCTAAATGAACCTAAGATTTTAAGAACATTTTTAGGGCAAAATGGTTTAAAATCTACTGACATAGATGATTTTATTGCAACTTATAATTCATTTGCAATATCCGGTAAAGTCGGAGAATATAAAAACCTGACTAAAATATACAATATTACCGGAACGCCTACGTTTATCATTGCAGATAAATATATTGCAAGTCCTGCACTACCACAACAATTAGTATTAGTGGTACAAGCTTTGATTAAAAAAGCCAGCCAGGAGGGCGGTATAGAAGTGCCTAAAAAACCTAAGAAAGCAGTTAGCAAATCTAAAATACATCCGGCTACAACGACTAAATAGGAATATAAATGAACAATATTGAACAAACGCGCTTAAATATGGTGGAACAACAAATACGTACATGGGATGTATTTAATCCAGACATATTGAATATTTTTCTAACGTTAAAACGGGAAAATTTTGTGCCAGAAGCATATTATGATATTGCTCTATCTGATATAGAAATTCCTTTACCTGGGGGGCAAAAAATGCTGTTTCCCAGAGTTGAAGCCAGAATGGTACAGGAATTAGATTTGAACAAAAGTGATAAAGTATTAGAAATTGGTACGGGCAGTGGCTACGTTACTGCAGTTTTAGCTAAACTCTCAGCATTTGTTTATTCCATTGAAATTGATGAAACCAATAAAAAATTAGCTACAAATAATTTAACTGAAAATGGAATCACTAATATCAGCCTGATACCTGGCAATGGCATTGAAGGCCTGATAGCTAAAGCACCATATGATAAAATTTTTATTGGCGGCGCTTTAGTAGAAATCCCTGAAAACTTAAAAAAGCAGTTAAAAGTTGGAGGAAAATTAGTAGGATTTATCGGCCGTGATCCGGTTATGCATGCGATTGTTATGGAAAAAATAAGTGAAGTCGAATTCAGACAAAAACAATTATTTGAAACAGATATCGATTACTTAATTGGCGAACAAACCAGACAGTTTAATTTTTAAATTTTAATATATTTTAGAAAGAAAGAGATATTATGGATAATGATAAATCGAAAGCCCTGCAGGCTGCACTCTCACAAATAGAGAAGCAGTTTGGTAAAGGTTCAATTATGCGCATGAATGAGACTCAGATTCAAAATGATATTCAAACAATATCAACCGGATCATTAAGTATTGATCTTGCATTAGGTATTGGCGGCCTGCCTCGGGGTCGTGTAGTTGAAATTTTTGGCCCGGAGTCAAGTGGTAAAACCACACTCTCTCTATCCGTTGTTGCCGAAGCACAAAAAGGTGGTGGAACTTGTGCTTATATAGATGCAGAAAATGCATTAGATGTAATTTATGCACGTAAACTTGGAGTTAAAATTGATGATCTATTAATTTCTCAGCCTGATACCGGTGAGCAAGCCTTGGAAATTGCTGATATGTTAGTACGTAGTGGCGGTATTGATGTAATTGTAGTCGATTCTGTTGCAGCCCTTACCCCAAGAGCTGAACTAGAAGGCGATATGGGTGATAGCCATATGGGTTTACAAGCTAGATTAATGTCTCAGGCATTAAGAAAGCTAACTGCTAATATTAAACGTACAAATACATTAGTTATTTTTATTAATCAAATTCGTATGAAAATTGGTGTTATGTTTGGCTCTCCAGAAACTACTACTGGTGGAAATGCGTTAAAGTTTTATTCTTCAGTACGTTTGGATATTCGCCGTACAGGCCA
>JAJFBO010000193.1 GCA_020697025.1 Burkholderiales bacterium | reverse complement strand
CTCGCATTAACAAAAAGTCTTAATACAATTAAATTTAATTAAAGATAGAAATGAAAAATAGACATAATTTTAAATTATTAAAAAAATATATATTAATTATTTATTTGTTTCAATTTATCCAATCTTTTGCTCTTAATGTAGAAAGTGCCATGATTTATAATTTTGGACATAAAATAGTTAAAGAATCCGGCCAAAAAAAAAGAATAAAAAAGCGTAATATATTCAAAAAACATTATGCTGATATCTCTAACCCCAACCCAAATAAACTTAATATTCCGGAATCTAAATCATCAGTTGTATTAAAACACCCATTAGTCCTCAAGCCAGCCCAGCGTAAAGTTTTACCGGTTAAAGTTAAACCGCAGTTTGGTAGTGTAACATCGCCTCAGCAAATCAATTCTGAATATTTGTATGAAGGAGTTTTAAATAGTAATTTATCTTTTACAAAGGGCTCGACCACTATTGGAGTCTCGCAAAACTCAATCAATATTTCACGCCCGCTGGATGATAAACATAATTAAATCTGGTTTATTAAAAATATTTAGATCTTAAAATAATATTGCATTTTTTGCTTACGATTTTCATAGGTAAAAAATAGAGGGCAAAAAACTATCAATAATAACCTTACATATGATTTAATCATGGTATTACATTTATTTCATTTTTTATTTAGCATAGTATGTTGAGCTATATTCTGATTTATATAACTTTTCATAACTTATACTTCAAATAGTGTATCTTAAAAAGACAGTTAAATAATAGCTAATTTTAATTGCGTTTTTAGGTTTACAAATTTATGAGGTATGGTATGGATATTGATGTAATAAAAATTAACTGTAGGGAGGCTACAAACTTAATTCAGTTAATGCGTCCTGATTTAGCAAAAGTCATGCAGTGTTATGACATGGATAATTTTTTCTTTTATAAAGCAAGTTATCCTTTTGGCAGCCCTATTATTAATTCTGGAAAATGCTATTTGCCCCTATCTAATGGCGGAAGTATTGAGTTCAATGATCCACGATTACCAGATGATATAGCTAAGGACTTAAGTTATGATCCTCTAAATGAAGAACCATTAGCTATAATTCTTAATAAAAATTCAGAGTTTTATATTCCTACAGCTGAAGCTATTATGCCTCACGCAATAATTCATCCAGGTGAAATGTATGGTATTCCAAAAGCTATAGATACAGATGCTGATAATTCTTTGATTTGGAATTTAAATGCCGGGGTCAGATCTTTGTTTACTTTAACTAAAGTAACTTCACAGCCAAGGCATGATGAATTACACAAAACTTATGGAATAAAACATGGTATACCACTGTCATCATTAGATCAATGGAAAATTTTTGTTGAAATAGCTAAAGGGGCTAACTCCCTAACCAAAAAATAGTAGAAAAAATAATAATATATGAAATATATTTAGGTAGCTTAATCACGTTTATTTTAATTACTCCTATTATATTGTAAAATAAGATTTTATTAGCTTTTCGTTTAATCCGGTATCTATATTAGTTATTTCACCCAAAATTCTTGCCCCATAGTATTTATATATTTGAAATGCAGGATTAGATTGTCGTACAACAAAAACAATTCTTTTACAATAATTTTTTCTAGCTAATTCAACTAAATAACTATTTAATCTTTTGAAAAACCCACAGCCTCTATATATTGAATCAATAGCTATATAATGTAAAATAAAATCTTCGTTTGTTGCCTCATACATATAAAAATTTACACAACTAATTAATTCTGGATCATTTTTATTCCAACTAGGAATTTTCCCTTCCATTTCTTTAGTTTGTTTCTTAGTAGTTACAGTAAAGAATCCTATTACTTCATTATTATTCATGAGAACATATGTATAACATAAATACGGCTCTATAATATTTAATTTATCATGTTTTGTATTATATACCTCATTCCATAATTCATTAATTTTAGTAGAACAAGAATATTCTGCCTCAAATAATAGCCGCACTACTTGCAGCAAATATATATCCGTTAATTCCTTCGCACATATAAAATTAAGACTATTCACATTGATTTCTCATAAAAAATACCACTTTTAATTATTCAGTCATAAAATAAAATAGATTATTTATAATTTAAAATAGCATTTAATAAGTATATCGTTAATTAATATATTGGTAAAATCCATCTTACTCATTATTTTTGCACCTAAATGTATATAGATTGCTAATGCAGGCTTAGATGCCCAAACTACAAAAACAATTCTTTTACAAAAATTCGCTTTTGCCAACTCTATTACCCTATTATACAATTTTTTAAATAAACCTTTACCTCGCCATAAATAATCTATAGCAACACTATATAACACAAAATCCGTATCTAATATACTATAATCATATAATAACTTTAACCGCTCAAAAAATATCCTTGTATTTGAATCATCTCTATAATAATTTGGCGTATTTTGCTCTACTTCTTCAATTTGACTTTTTGTTCCAGCGATAAAAAAACCAACTATTTTATTGTTGGAATTTATTAACCCATAAGTATATTTTAAAAAAGGTCTTATAGTCTGTAAACTTTGAAAGAGTAAAGGTTCCATATTTAGTTTATTCTTTAAAGAAAAGTATTCATAATAACCAGTCTCAAGATGAAGGCTGGTTATATCATGAATTTGCACACTATTTAACTCTGTGCCATTAATAATTTTAAAATTTTCTATAGTTATTGCTCCATAACGTAACAAGTTAATTTTAACTAAATATTTCGTCTAGGTATAACTTTATCATAATTTGTATGTTTAGATATTTCTAGTTGATTTATTGGTAAGAATAATTTAACTATAATCAATCCCATTTACTCTGATTATCTATTTTACTTTAAGTATCTAAAATAGTTTTGAAGGACAATACTTGAGTTTACAGAACTAGGATATAATTGTACTTTATCTAAAAAATCTTCATTATTCATTATTCCTAGATATATAGTTGTAAGTAAAAACTGTTTTCTAGTATCATATATTACTATGCTTACAGCATTTAGGTATAAGCAAATGCTTATACAGAGTATTCTATCATATAATTATATTATAAACTAAAAAACTTTAATAATATCGAGGGCTTGTAGTTTACATGAACCGTAAATAGAAATGACAGCGCAATTATTGCATAACTGTAATAATAACTGTTAAATATGTAAACTAATATTTAAGACCAATCTCAGTTTCATATCTCTATACCTTTATTTCAGTTATTGAATTGATAAACTAATTAGTAAAAAAACCTGTCTAAGATAGCTAATAGAGTTTTTTAAAATGACAATCAATTATTACTGCAAAAGCTAGCTCTTTAGGCAGGATTTTAATTCCTAAATTAATTGCGTAATCGCGTATTTCCCTATCATTATGGTAACTAGTTACTAATATAGAACGCTCAATTTTAGTTTTATTAATAATATCTAGTCCATTTAGATTCTGTTTCAGTAATTCATAATCAGTTAGTAAAAATATGCTTTTCTTTTCTTCATCTGTTAAATTATTTATAAAA
>JAJFBO010000192.1 GCA_020697025.1 Burkholderiales bacterium | reverse complement strand
ATTTAAGCTTATCCAGCTTCCCTGTTATTTTATATACTAACGCAGTATTATAGGTATTTTCTTGTGGAGCTAACAGCCATTCAAGGAAAAACCTTTGCTGATATTCAGAAATTGGTAGTTGTTTAGCCTTTCTAGCGTCTGCTATCATCATTCATACCTCAAAAATACTAGATTGCAACTTTTGCATTTCAGAAAAACATAATCCTATAGTATACTCTTTATCTAGAACTTATGCAATTAAGCTCGCCCACACTATACGGTAATGTATAAATATCAAATGATTTCGATATTTTTCCAATTTTTAATAATTGCTTATAATTATGCTGAGTTAATATATTTTTTGTTAAATTTGGGATTTATACTTAAAAAAAGCAGTCAATATTGTATTAACTGCTTTTTTTAATCGTATTAAAATTAGTTTATAGCTTAATTTTTTATAAATTGACTTGCTTATTATCCTAAAAAACTTATTTAGAGTCTGTACCTAAACTATATATCGTACAGGTATTAACCAAGTTTTTCAAAATAAAACAATTAAGAAACGTCAAAATCTTGGGATGAATATAACCTAAAGGGGCAATAGCATAAATTGACAGTCAATTAATAAATATAAATATGGTATAATTGGCTACTGCATTCTAATAATAGCAAATACTTGTTTAACTGCTATATTAGTATAATGGTGCTGCCCCTTTAGGTCAAGGAGTGGGGTTATTCGTTATCCACCACGATTACTCGAATAACCACCACCATTTTTACAAAAATATAAGTACTGTTTTATAACATTATTCATATTATAGAAGCAGCCTTTTTATTTTTGTAACGATATTATACACCATTATAAGCAAGGAAAGATAATTTTTATAAGCTTTTGCTTATAAAGGCTGCTATGAATATAAATAAAACACGTATTACCAACTTAAAACGCATAATTTTAGAGAATTATAATAATTCAATCCATCAATTTGCCAAGTCAATAGGTCGTCATAGCAGCCAGTTTTATAATCTTTTTAAAGGCGATAGATCATTTGGCCAAAAATTAGCCAGGAACCTTGAAGTACGCTTGAATCTGCCAGCGCTTAGTCTGGATAAATCATCCCTTGAAGAAACTATTATAAATAAAATACTAATTATTCCTCATCTTAATATAAACGCATTAGATGATTATACCCCAATATCTAATAAGATTTTTACTCTTGAAAAAGCTATTGCCGAACATCATGGATGGTCAATTGATAAACTTCGCGGTTTGATTATAAACGATGAATCAATGTCGCCAATAATTACACTCGGTAGTAAGATAATAATAGATATTTCTCAAAAGAGGCTATATGATGATAAAATTTATGTCTTATCACAGAATAATAAAATATTTATAAAAAGAATATTCCATTTAGCCGACAATATTTTATATGAAGCCAGATCCGATAACATAGGTTATGAGACAATTAAATTTAGGTCTGATCAAATTAATATAATCGGCCGCGTTCTTTGCATACTGAATAAAATCTTATAAGTGATTATTAGATAAAGTATATTTGCACATTTGGAGCTAATGGCTTGGGTAAAATTTTAGTATTAGTCATTTTAGCCTAATTCAGACTCAATACTTAATTCACCGCCATTATTATATAATGCTTCACGAATCTGGCTAAATCCCAGGCCATTTCCAACAGGTTTACCAAAAGTAATTGCAATATTATTTAGTATTTTATCTTTAATAACTTCCAAATGGATATTAATTTTTCCTATTTTCTTATCTTGGGCATCTACTGCATTATTAATCAAATTGGATAATGTACGTTTAAAAACTCTAGCATCTATATCAATAAAGGCAAAATATCCTGCCTGGCTAATCTCATAAGTAAAATTCAATGGCAAGTTTCTATATTCATATTTTTTCTCAGTAATGATTTCTAATAAATCTGCTGAAATTAAAGTTGGAACCTTACCTTGCTTTACACCATCTTCTCCTGCTACCTTGCTTAAAAGCTCATTTGCAATATCCAACATACGAATTGCAGCTTTACTTAATGAAGTACGTAAATTTTCAGGTAAGGTGTTGTAAGGAGGTAAAATCATATAAGTAGCCGGCACCCTGCTTTACTATAAACTCAATATCAATATCTTGAGGTACAAATTGTTGCATATTCTTGTTCCTTATACTTGTCAAAACCATCTTCTGCAAAAATACAGTTTTTATCCTGCAGCCTGGTCATTAATCTGGAATAATTAGTTTCTTCATTTACCCGGCTGGATTCTTTATGCCATAAATGAAGGACCGGAATACTATATCTGCCATCTTTTATTTTTATATTATTATGCAAAAGCCTAATAAATAAATCGGCATCTTCATGACCCCAGCCATTAAATATTTCATCATAGCCATTAATAGCTATAAAATCTGCCTTAAACATACCAATATTACAGCCTTTAGGATATTTCCAGTTAGTCGCTCTGGCATAACGCCATCTTGCTTTAGACTGTAGACGTATAAACGAAAATATTTTATTTACTTTGTTATTGACTCTAGCCTTAACCCACCCAGATAAGCCCCAACTAAATATCTGGTTTAGCGAGGCTTTATTACTAATTAAACTCGTAGTATGCTCTTTGGATACCAGCACCCTGTTTCCAGCTACAAAATAACCTGCCTGGGCAAGTTTTTTATGCTGAGTAATATAATCGGGAAATGGGATACAATCACCGTCCAAGAATAATAAGTAATCACCAATAGCAACAGCTACTGCTTTATTTAGTATCATACTTTTACGAAAGCCGTTATCCTCATGCCAGACATGATGTATACGTCCTGGAAGCTGTTTCTGGTGGGAGTTTATAAGTTTTTTGGTATCGGCTGTGGAACCATCATCAGCAATAATTAACTGAGTATCTTTATGAATATTTAATTGAGGAATTAAATTAGCTAGAATTAGGTCTAATGCAGAAGGCCAATTATAAGTTGACAAAATGATTGTGTACTTCATTTCTTATTTATAGAATTGTATTTTCAGTCTTGGCTTCACTCTTGCCAGGGGCAATGTCTACTTTATTGTAAACTGGTAAGAGTGATTTTATACTTTCGATAAATGGATAACCAAGTAGTGAGGTATTACATAGAAAAGTAAAGCCACTAACTAACATACTAATTCTTTACTTTTTAATTTGTTTTTTTGTTGGCGATACAATCATGATTGCATTTCGCCCCTCAATTTTTGGCGGCTGTTCGATAGCAATTAGATCAACCAGATCAAGTTGGGCTTTTTCTAAATAGCGCAAACCAAATTCCTGATGCGCCATTTCACGCCCACGGAATTGGACTATAAATTTTACTTTATCGCCATCTTCCAAAAATCGCTTCGCATTACGTAATTTGATTTGATAATCATGCTCATCCGTTACCGGGCGCAATTTTATTTCTTTAACCTGGACTTGTTTTTGTTTCATTTTAGCTTCATGGGCACGTTTTTGTTCACGATACTTATATTTACCAAAATCCATTATCTTGCAAACAGGTGGCTTT
>JAJFBO010000191.1 GCA_020697025.1 Burkholderiales bacterium | reverse complement strand
TTTTAAAGAAATTGATCGCGATGCATTCACATTAGTTTTTATACTATTGAAGTTCATTTTACATTTATCTAATCGTTCAATAGCTTCATCAATACTAATATTTCCATTGATGGCCTCCATTTCAACATTCCATAGACATTGAAAATTTTGATACATATCTAAATGGGATGCCTTGGGATTATTTGCAATTATAGCGTTCACTATTGTTAATGCATTTTGATGATGATCTGAAATGCGATAAATCATAGCTTTGTCTAATAATATTAGATCGCTAACCTCTTTAAAGTCTCTTTCTGTTATGTCCTTTCGTCCAGTCCTCAACGCACAGATCAGATGCAAGTCATTGAATCGCGATTGCAAGGAAATAGGCATTGGATTGAATTTAACTGCTGTATCTCTATGAAGCTCTGCTAAATGAGCAACGCAAATGAATAATTTTTGATAAGCTAACTCCAGCAAGTATTTATCTACAGGGTTGTTTACAGGTGAGGAGTAATTATACTTCAAAATTTCGGTAAACAAATCTGTTACCTCATTTACTTTGGCTACATTATGCATAGCATCCATTTTGGAAAGAGAGAACTGTAATGCTTTTTGAAGCTTCTTATTATAAAACGATGAGGTTGTAATAACAGACGAATTACTATTATCATTGAGCGGATGAACCATGTTATTAGTCCGACATGCAGGACCAACACATCCAGCAGCAACCGGAGGACATACAATTGGCCCTACACTGGCCAAAACGTTACCTGTTAACAGTGAAGCCGAATCATAAATCGGATAATAGGGATCTGTTAAATCGATTTTCCTTATTTTATTTTGATTGTCTTCGACCACGTCTGATGCTGATACCAGTGAGCGCCAAAAGTTATTCTCAGCGAAAATTTCGTAATCACCAGACACAGGGTTTTGACTTGTAAACTGCATCAGACTTCCTTCGGTAATAGTAGGACATTTCCAATATCCAGGTGTAAAAGACGGACCATGACCGGATGGCGGAATCCATTGACATGGACCCCCATTTTTAATGTTAAAGTTGTTGTAGCCATTATTCGCTTCAAAAGAACTTGTCTCACGAAACTTTGCGAACTCCTCACAATTATTTGCATTGTTATATCCACCACCCAAATCATTACTCATGTTAATTTTACTATTTGCAATAGCAAACAATGCTAGTTGATTGTTTTGCATATCATTACAACGTAATTTTAAATTACAATAACTAGTCCCGATACCATATTCCATATTGTTAATAGTATTTTCTTTTACATCAAATTCTACATTTGAGCCATCGATAACCATTGCAAACCCTTCTTGATAATCCGGATTATTATTTAGATAACTAGTTAAAATATTTTTGGATATAAAGCTATTAAGAGTTGCATCTAAAACTTGTATCGCCCCTCCGTAAAAATTATTGTTTGAAATGGCCGCGCCCCCTCCATATGTCGTAATTCCACTTCTATAAAAATTACAATTTTTTACGCCGGATAACTTTGTACCACCATAAAATAATGCCCCTATAATGCCAGAGCCGAAATTCTTAAAATCACAACCTGAAATGATACAATTGGGTTGCCCAAACACTAACAAGCCTCTTGGAAGTTCACCACCATTACCTGAAGTGGGAAAGTAATTACTTTTTAACGTACTATTTGTAATAATAGTTGGCCGATCAGTTTCCAGTCTCGCACGCTCAACATTGTACTCGATCTGGCAGTTATTTAACAAGATCTGCGTTAAATTTTTTGGAATTGCAACATTTACTTGGCTAATATCAATCAATTTATCTGTTTTACTTTGGCCTTGTAAATTTATTCTCGCGTTAGTACCACATGTTATGTGCGCATTATTAGGTGCCCAGTTATCCCACCAAACGCCTTGGCCTCTGTTGAATTTAATGTAACCACTATTGCTCCCCGGATAAGTAATTTTGAAGGTAGCGTTATCCCCAATATGAAGTCTTCCATTCAATTCTAATACAGCATCATCGCCTTTTAATTGAATTTCCGCACCTTGATTATAAGTTAATATGGCGTTATCACTAGTAGAACCATCTGAAAATATTTTAGTTTGGATAATTACATGGCCGCCATTTTCAACAATTAATTTACTCCCGTTATTTAATTCAAAAAAAGCGCCCGGTTCAATGATTAGTTTACCACCATCTCGAACTATTATTTTTGAATTAATTCCAGTTGAAAAAAGTTGGCCACCCTTTTGTATAATAGCCTTTGTGTTATTTCCAATATCCAAAGTACCGCTATTTTGAATGAATAAACCAGCATTATTTCGTACAATTACTTTAATTGAATCTGCGTTTGTTGGCTTCCCTGCATTTATAAGTGAACCATTACCTGAAACATTCACTTGGCCACACACAGTAAACTCCGTTTCATTTGTCAATGTTTTATTGTTCTGAATATAAAAAGTACCTTGATTGAATTCTTTAAAACTTATCCCCAACGCTAAATAATCCTTAAAAACTCTTTTCAGTGTAATACTTGTATTTAAAACACCCGTTTGTGGGTTAGTATTTAATTCAAGCATTGGACTTTTTTTACAGTTACAACTTAAGTCCTCGTATTTCGGAAACGTACTATCACCAAACTTCAAGCGATACATGTTATATAACCACATCCAATCATTTGCATTGTATTCTCCATAGTTATAAGATTCAGTACTTATATCATCATAATGAGGTTCCTCAAAATTATTAGCACTATTCCAAAATGATGTAAAATCAGTGGGGCCATAATTACGCGGACCATCACATGGCATTTTGCTTAATAAATCAATATAATGCTGTTTTGATTTAAGAGGAGATTCATTGTTTAGACATGAATAAATTAAATCTATATTTTCATGACCATAAAAATCAGCAAATTTATTTACGTTTGCGTGAGTCCATGTTGCACTGGTAGAACCTAAATATTCGAATATATAAAAATTTCGAGGGAAGCTGCTTAATTTTACTCCCAATGGTTTCGATAACTGCCCTCCAATAAAAGAGGGGCCAAATGTAAACACTAAATCCTCAGGCACTGATGGCATATTTTCCAATAAACTCCAAGCAGTTGACACTTTTGTTAATGGGATAAAGTAGTCATGCTTACTTAAACAAAAATAACTATCTCCTGAATGATCAATTGATTGATGATGAATACCTCTGAGCAAATACTGTGGACTCCCGGTCAAATTTAGAGCGATTTTAGCGAAAGCATACGAAAATAACCTAATGTCTTGTCCCTCGGTATCTGTTGAACTAACTCCCACTTTGCGGCCTGTTACCGGGTTTATTAAAATCCAATTCCCTCTAATGTCGTAGTTGCCACAATCGGAATCTGCGACCAAATATCCTAATGCCGTATTCATCGCAAAGGCAAACGGAGTGCCAGGTCCAAATATAGCTGGTGTTGGGTGAGCCGCTATATTATACATTAATTCGGTTCCGTGATCTTCCCGGAGTAACTGTCTATCAACTCCTGACATATAATCCATAATATTAGAAGTAATAGACTGCATTTTATCA
>JAJFBO010000008.1 GCA_020697025.1 Burkholderiales bacterium | reverse complement strand
GGCGGTAAATCTTTGGATGAAATAATTACAGCCGACTTTATTGATTGTGCAGATAAAGAAAAATTTGATCTAATCCGAAATAATATTAATAATGAGCAAACTGCAAATTTAGCAAAGCAGGGGGCTTCCCCATACCATCCGGAGTTATATCGCCAGATAGTTCTTAATCCAAAGCGCTTTTGCCTTGAAGAGACATATAATGTCATAAAGCTGGTAGAAGAAGTATATAAATTTAAAAACTCTATTCCTGAAAGTAAGTCGAATTAATCAAAATGATATATAATAGCTCCATAGTTATTATATAATATATCATGTTTAGGAATAATTTGAATAATAATTTTACTAAAAAACATCTGGCAACTGTAGCATATATACTAATTCTATGTTTTACTTTAGCTTTGATTTATGTTAAAACACCTCAAATTACCAAAGCAAAATTTAAACTTGAAAGTTATACAAGGGAACAAAATAATTTCAGTTATCCAATCTTTGAGTCATATATCATTCCACAGCCTGATTTTTTGCGTACTTCCCATAGTGCTACTTTTGAGGTACTAGATAATGGTGATTTGTTAGCCTTTTGGTTTGCAGGCAGCCATGAGGGTAAACCTGATGTAAAAATATGGTCTTCAAAATTTACTAAAAACCATTGGACCAACGCTATAGTTGCTATTTCTCCCCAAATTCTTTCCCGGCAATTATCCCAATATGTTAATAAAGTTGGAAATCCGGTAATATATAAAGCAGCAAATGGAGTTTTGCATTTATTTGTAGTATCTGTTGGAGCTATTGGTGGGTGGTCTGCCAGTAACTTAGAGCATATACAATCAACAGACAATGGTGTTACCTGGAAAAAACCGCAAAAATTAATTTTAAGTCCGCTATTAAATATGAGTACATTAGTCAGGACCAGAGCCATACCATTAGATAATGGCGGTTTTTACTTACCGATATATCAGGAAATGATTTATACCTATCCTGAACTGCTAAGTTTTGATGCAAATGGAAACTTTATCCAAAAAATAAGAGCTACCTCAAAGAGAGGAGTATTACAGCCTGCAGTTGTGCCAATTACATTAGATTCTGGATATGTGTTTTTGCGTAATAAAGGTTACCATAATAAAATCTTATATATGCAATATACTAAAAATGGAGGATTATCCTGGAGTAAGCCAAGAGCTACAAATATGTCTAATCGCGACTCTTCCATTGCTGTGGCAATTTTAGGGTCCAACAAGGTGGAATTTCAGAAAAATCATATTTCTATATACACTAAATACCCGAATATAAATGGTAGGCTACTTATGGTACGTAATCCATCAGACCGAGGTAAATTAGTATTGTCAATTTCTGACGACGGACTATATTTCAGGGATATTGCAGTTTTAGAGGAAAGAGCAGGAAGGGAGTATTCTTATCCATCAATCCAGGTACATAATGGATTAATTGATATTTTATATACCGATGAACGAGAAAAGATAAAACATGTAAGGTTTAACGAGGCCTGGCTTGATAAAGAGGCAAATAAATGAGGACTGCTGATATTATTGCAGATTTAGCAAATTTGGCATTTTTACAATTAATACTGATTTTATTTTTAAATTTTATTTTTAAAAATAAAATAATTAAATTTTTATTAATGATGCTGTTTGCTATATTTGCGCTCTTTATCCATTGTTATCAGGGAATGACAGTAGTTAATTTAGAGCGTGGAATAATAGGAGACCTTAGTTTGAGTGGTCTACTATTCTTGTCTAGCTGGTCAATTATTTATTTTACAAGATCATCAATAGATTTATTTGATCGCAGGTTCTGCCTGATAATTGTATTGACTGGTTTAATTTTATATCTATCTGTTTTAGATATTATTCCCTTTGACATTTATGCATTTGGTTATTTGCCGCGAAGCATCTTATTATTAATTTTTTTATTTTGTATGCTTTTTTTACGATTGAATTATATTTTTGCAATAATTTGGGTTATTGCTTTAATTGCATTTTTTGTCAAATTACAAAACTCGGTAAACTTATGGGATTATTTAATTGATCCTATCCTTTGGCTGCTTTGCCTGTATAAGTTATTTATCCGGGAGCACAGGCAGGATATCAGTTAAACTATTCTATTGTTGTGAGGGACTTCTGCATATAAAAATGATTTAAAATTATAAAATAGCGTAGAAGTATGTTATAATAATCGCTTCAAGAAAATGATATAAGGACAACAACTAATGAAACGTACATTTCAACCATCAGTTATTAAACGTAAGCGCACTCACGGTTTCCGGGCCCGCATGAAAACTAAGGCAGGTCGTGCAATTATTAATTCACGTCGGGCAAGTGGCAGGGTAAGGCTGGCAGTTTAAGGGATTCCATAATTTGCAAAATTACAAATTTGCGCCGACACATCGACTATTAAAAGCGGATGAATTTTCATCCGTTTTTCTTTTTCGCAAAGTCCGCTTCGGAACCTATTTAAAGATATATTATAAACCAAGTGACAAAAGTAATTCACGGTTAGGTTTAATTGTAAGTAAAAAAGTTCATAAGCGGGCAAATAAACGTAACTATATGAAACGGGTTCTTCGTGAATTTTTTAGGTTAAATCAGGCATTTTGGAATAACTATGATATCGTAGTTAGGGTCCATAAATGTTTTGGGCAAACTGACTTTACTCTTATAAATTCAGAGCTTGCCCAATTAACTAAAAAATTTATTAAACAAAGTAATGCTAAGTAAGTTATTTATTCTTCCTATTAGGGCTTACCAAATATGTATTAGTCCATTTTTACCCAGAAGCTGTCGTTATTATCCTACCTGCTCCGAGTATACAGTAATTGCAATTAGGAAATATGGTATAATCCGTGGTTTATTTATAGGGTTAAAGCGTATATTGCGTTGTCATCCAATTGAATGTTTGGGTGGGGGTAGCGGATACGATCCAGTAGAGTAATGTAGGTTTTTATTATAGGGTTTTATATTAATATGGATTCACGTCGGTTAGCATTGTTTATTGTACTATCTTTAGGTTTGATGTTAGTTTGGGAAAAATTTATTGCTCCCGGACAGCCAACACCTAATGTTTCACAGCCATCATCAACAAATTCCGCAACTGTAGGTAATAATCAAATTGTTGCTGATAATAGTACCAGTTTGAATGCGGGCAGTAATATCACAGTTACTACAGACTTATTTCAGGCAAATATAAGTACTGTGGGCGGGGATTTACGTGGTGTTGACTTATTAAACCACGGCAAACAAGATAATCCTAAAGAACCGTATCCATTATTAATGAAAGATGATAAGCATTTATTCATTGCCCAAACTGGATTAGTGGGCGAGAGCTCCCTACCCGCTCATACAGCTGTATTTGCCAGCGCAAAACCTAATTATATACTGGCACCTAATCAGAAGACATTAAGCGTAGATTTAACTTATACCCAAAATGGTATAAATGTAATTAAGCGTTATACTTTTACACGTGGTAGTTATGCAATAGTAATCTCTTATCAAGTTGCTAATAATACAGCCAATCCTTTAGCTGGCGTATCTGCTTACTGGCGCTTGCTTCGCGATGAAGAAGCTCCTGATGGCGAGACTAGATTTGTTCACACTTTTACTGGACCGGCATATTTTACAAACGAGGCTAAATTCAATACAATTAAATTTAGTAATCTGGCAAAAAATGATATGAGTTATCCGGAAGCTGTGAATAATGGCTGGGTTGGGTTTATTCAGCACTATTTTGCTGCTTTGTGGTTATTAAATGGTTATAATCAGGACCAAGTTTGTACTAATGGGGTGAGCTGCCGGTTAAATTTTAAACCAGTAGGCAATTTAGCCTCAGCTGGTATTTTGACTGATTTACCAGTGATTAAACCTAATACCACCTATACAGTTGGAGTACCGCTATTTGTAGGACCGCAAGATTATAAAGTACTAGCTAGTACCGCACCAAAATTAGAACTGATTAAAGACTATGGCTGGGTATATATTTTTGCTACACCATTATTTTGGTTATTAGTTAAGATTTTTGATTTTGTTAAAAACTGGGGTGTAGCAATAATATTGCTTACTTTAGTGGTTAAAGCTGTCTTATATCCATTAACCAGGGCTGGCTATATCTCTATGGCTAAGATGAAAGCTTTAGGCCCAAAAATGGAAGCACTGAAAGTACAATATAAAGATGACAAGGTAAAACTGCAGCAGGCTATAATGGGTCTTTATCGTAGTGAAAAAGTTAATCCAATTGGTGGTTGTTTGCCTATGCTTATGCAAATCCCGGTATTTATTGGTCTGTATTGGGCGCTTTTATCTTCTGTAGAGTTGCGTCAGGCTAAATTCTTGTGGATTAATGATTTAAGTTTACCTGATCCATATTATATTCTTCCAGTAATTTTGGCAGCTACAATGTTTTTGCAAACATTTTTAAATCCACCGCCAAGTGATCCAGTCCAGGCTAAAATGATGAAGATTATGCCAGTAGCATTTAGTATAATGTTTTTTTTCTTCCCTGCGGGGTTGGTCTTATACTGGTTAGTCAATAATACATTATCTATGGCACAACAATGGTACGTTAACAATCACGTAACCTTACGCCGTAAGGATCGAGTCTAATCTATCAAAGTTACTGCCATCCCCGGCAGTAACTTTGTTGCGCTGCACGAAGTATTTATAGCCTTGCTATTAGTACAATCTCTAAGTTTAATAAAAAACACGAAAGGCAAATTTTATAATGCATGAAAATTTTTATGTACGTACTGCGGCCATTTTAGGCGCTGGAGTAATGGGGGCTCAAATAGCTGCTCATTTTGGTAATGCTGGAATTCCGGTAGTATTATTCGATCTTAAAGCCAATAGAGGTGGCGCTAATGATCTAGTTAAGAAAGCTATTGAAAGTTTAAAAAAGTTAAGCCCTAAGCCATTAGCCGGGAGCAAAACTTTAGATTATATCACTATTGCTAATTATGATGATAATCTTGATTTACTAGTTGAATGTGATTTGATAATAGAAGCGATTGCTGAACGTATTGACTGGAAAGAAGCGCTTTATTCCAAAATTTCTAATTATGTGAATGATCATGCAATTATTGCATCAAATACTTCAGGTTTAAGTATTGATTTATTATCAAAAAGTTTACCAGAAAAATTAAGAAGCCGTTTTTGTGGCATACATTTTTTCAATCCTCCGCGTTATATGCCGTTAGTAGAATTAATCCCTCATCAAAAGACTGATGAAAAAGTATTACCAATGCTTGAAACATTTTTGGTAACTAATATGGGTAAGAGTGTTATCCATGCAAAAGATACACCAAATTTTATTGCTAACCGTTTGGGTGTATTTTCTATGTTAGTAACTTGTATCCACTCAGAAAAATATAATATACCATTAGAAGTTGTAGATCAGTTAACCGGTAAAAATCTTGGCAGGCCAAAAAGTGCTACTTTTAGAACAGCCGATGTGGTAGGGTTAGATGTATTTACTCATGCATCTAAAACTATGCTGGATAATTGTCGTGATGGTTGGGAAGCATGCTATAAAACACCAGCCTGGATGGATAAATTAATGGCTGCCGGGGCATTAGGCCAAAAAACTAAAGCTGGTGTATTTAAAAAAGATAAAGATGGCATTAAAGTAATTGATTTGGCAACTGGTGAGTATCGCCTAGCTGATAAGAAAGCTGATGCTAAAGTGTTAGAAATTTTGCGTATTAAAAATTGGGATCAAAAGCTAGAAGCTTTGAAGAATTCAGACTCTCCAGAGGCGCAATTTTTAGTTGCTTGTTTTAGAGATATATTTCATTACTGCGCTGTATTACTGGGTGAAATCGCCGATACACCAAGAGATATGGATTTTGCACTTCGTTGGGGCTTTGGCTGGAATGAAGGCGTATTTGAAATATGGCAAAATGCCGGGTGGCACAAAATTGCTAAATGGCTTGACTCTGAAATTGAAGCTGGAAGAACCCTGGGTAACAAAAAATTGCCGGAATGGGTATTTAAATTAGATTCTGGGGTATATATTGATAACAAACATTTTAATATTAAAAAAAATGCGTATGTGGAGAGAATCTCATTACCTGTATATAAACGCCAGTTATTTCCGGATTTAGTGATTAATGAAAAACCAGATATTAATGAAATTGTTTTGTATGAAAATGATGGAGTTAGGCTGTGGCATACCGGTGATGATATAGGGATATTATCATTTAAGACAAAAATGTGTACGATTAATAATGATGTATTAACTGGAATTAATGAAGCAGTCAAAATTGCCGAAGCAAAGTGTATAGGCATGGTAATTTGGCAGTATAAGGATGTTTTTTCAGCCGGAGCTAATTTGGAAGAGTTTGGTTTTTCCTTTATGATGAATGGCGAAGATGGTGTTAAGCAGGTTATTAGTGACGGGCATCGGGCTATCACACAAAATATTCGGTATTGCAAGGTACCAATTATTGCAGCAGTTAAAGGCTTTGCTTTTGGCGGCGGTTGTGAAATTATGTTACATTGCCACGGAGTAGTTGCAGCGCTTGAGTCCTACATTGGTCTGGTAGAGGCTGGAGTTGGTTTATTGCCAGGATGGGGCGGTACTACAGAAATGGCTTATCGTGCATCTTTAGCTATAGATCCATGGAAAGATTTTGAAAAACGTTATAAGAACCTGGCTATGGCACAAGTTGCCGGTTCTGCACGTGAAGCCCAGGAAATGGGGTTCTTACGTGATTCTGACAGTATTGTAATGAATAGTAAAGAGATATTGCTAATAGCTAAAGAGAAAGCCAAATTTTTGTCAGTATCTGGCTTTAGACCTCCGGTACCAGCAAAATTTAAAGTATTTGGCAAGCAAGGTATTGCAACAGTAAATGGCTTACTGGCTAATATGTATGCAGGCGGGCAAATTTCTGAACATGATTTATTAATTGCCAGGAATATTGCTATAGTAATGTGTGGTGGCGAAATAGAAAATGGGACGGAAGTTAGTGTAAACTGGGTTTTAAATGTAGAGAAAGAGAAGTTTATTGAATTGGCTACTACCCAGAAGACTGCGGCACGTATTGAATATATGCTTACAAATGGTAAGCCACTTCGTAATTAAAAGTGTTTGCATAACCCGATTGTAATTGTCGTTCCCGAATAGATAACGGGAATTTTTGCTCTAAAATAATTAAAGTAAGGGATTTATTATAAATGAATAAAGCAGTATATATAGTAGCAGCCAAGAGAGCTGCAGTAGGTAAAGCCAAACGTGGCGGTTTTGCTAAACAGCGTCCGGACGAACTGTTGGCAAAAGTAATTGCAGATGTGGTATCCCAATCAAAAATAGATCCTAAAGATATTAGTGATGTTATTATAGGTTGTGCTTTTCCTGAGGCAGAACAAGGGCAAAATGTAGCACGGATTGCTTCTTTATTAGCTGGATTACCTGATAGTGTGCCGGGTATTACAGTAAATCGTTATTGCGGATCTGGATTGAATTCAATTGCAATGGCAGCTAATGTGATTGCTCTTGGCCAGGCTGATGTAATGTTAGCTGGTGGAATAGAGAGTATGAGTTTAATTCCAATGGGTGGCAACGATTGGAGTGCCAGTCCGGAAATCTTCAAAAAAGATGAGAATATTGCAATTGCATATGGAATGGGCATTACTGCTGAAAATGTTGCAAATGAATGGAAAATTAGCCGGGCAGATCAAGATGCCTTTGCAGCCCAAAGCCATAAACGGGCAATAGCCGCGATTAATGCTGGTTACTTTAAGGATGAAATAGTGCCTGTTGAAGTAGACCATGAGTTACCTGATGAAAATTCTGGAAAGATAATAAATAAAAAAGTTTTGGTTGATACTGATGAGGGTCCGCGTGCAGATACAAATTTAGAAGCTTTAGCTAAGTTGAAGCCTGCTTTTGCGGCTAAAGGCAGTGTTACTGCTGGAAATAGTTCGCAAATGTCAGATGGAGCAGCATGTTTAGTGTTAGTTAGTGAAGATTATTTAAAAAAACATAACTTAACACCCTTAGGTAAATTCCTGGGCTTTGTAGTTGCTGGCGTGCCTGCGAGAATTATGGGCATTGGACCAGTAAAAGCAGTGCCAATGGCATTGGAGCAAGCAGGCCTTACCCTTGATCAAATTGACTGGATAGAACTTAATGAAGCTTTTGCGGCACAGGGCTTAGCTGTTATTCGTGATTTAAAATTGGATGAGGAAAAGGTAAATCCATGTGGCGGAGCAATTGCGATGGGACATCCGTTGGGAGCTACCGGCGCTATTTTAACAACTAAATTACTTTATGGTTTACGTCGTACTGGCAAAAAATATGGCATGGTTACTATGTGTATTGGAACTGGCATGGGTGCTGCTGGAATATTTGAAAGAGTTTAACAATAAATATGGACAAAATTTGGCTAAAACACTATCCTCCTGGAGTAGGCAGTGAAATTAATCTCACTGGAGAAACATTGGTATCAATGGCAAATACAGCATTCATAAAGTATGCTGATTCAATGGCATTTAAGTGCCATGGTTCAAGTAAAAATTTTGCTGAAATTTCAGTTTATGTGAATAAACTAGCTGCATCATTAGCTGATATAGGAGTAAAAAAGGGCGACAGAGTAGCAGTGATAATGCCAAATATTATCCAGTATCCAATAAGTGTTTTCGCTATTTTGAAACTAGGAGCCGTTGTTGTTAATGTAAATCCATTATATACAACTGCTGAAATGGAATTTCTTATTGAAAATTCTGGAACTCGTGTAGCAATTATTCTAGATGTAATGGCTGCCAAGTTAAATGATATATATTCAAAAAAAATTTTAAAAGATGTTGTAGTTACCCAAATTGGAGACGTTTATCCATATTTCAAGAGACTGTTGTTTGGTTTTATGGTTAAATATGTTAAGCAGGTAGATGTCAGCTACAATTATCCAGCACATAATTTTTATAAGCTGGTTTATTCCAATAAAAAGTTACACGCTTTTCCAGAGGTACATAATAGCGATATCGCATTTATCCAGTACACCGGAGCAACGACAGGCAAACCTAAAGGAGCCATATTAACCCATAAAAACATTATGGCTAACCTAATGCAAATCCATGCCTGGCTGGATCCACAAGTTAAAGGTGGTATTGATAATAAAATTTTAATCGGTGCACTGCCACTTTACCATATTTTTTCATTAACGGCAAATTTGTTAGCATTTTTTTCTAATGGCTGTGGCAATGTTCTGGTAACAAATCCGCGAAAAATAGGTGAATTAATTGGAGTATTAAAAAGTAATAAATTTTATATCTTTAATGCGTTAGATACTTTATATAATAATTTACTAAATTCACCAGATTTTATGGCGGCAAAATTTCCGTCTTTCAAATATAGCGTAGCAGGTGGAATGCCGGCTCATGCATCAGTTGCAAAAAAATGGTTTGAAAAAACTGGTGTATATCCCAGTAATTGCTATGGCATGACAGAAGCTTCTCCCGCAGTGACAATGAGTTTATTTAATAATACTTTCGATGGTTCAGTTGGCTTTCCGATTCCATCTACTGAATTAGAGATTAGGGATTTAAAAACCAGCCAGATATTACCACCAGGTGAAATTGGCGTAATTTTTATTAGAGGCCCGCAGGTAATGAGCGGCTATTGGAATAATCCTGAGGCAAATAAAGATGCTTTTGACATCAATGGCTGGTTCAATACTAAGGATTTAGGTTATCTTACTGAGCAAGGAAAATTATTTTTGACTGGTAGGCAAAATGAAATGATAATTGTTTCTGGATTTAATGTTTATCCGGCAGAGGTAGAAGAAGTTTTACATGAATTCTCACAAATTAAAGAAGCGGCTGTAATTGGGGTAGATGATGAAGAGTGTGGTGAAGCAGTAGTTGCCTATATTGTTCTAAATCCAAATCAGCAAATTGATGAATTGGAAATCAGAAGTAAATGTAAAGAAAAATTAACTGGATATAAATTACCGCGTAATATTATTATAGTTGATGAACTGCCTAAAACATTAATAGGTAAAATTGATAAAGTGAAATTAATCGATCAATACGCAAAAAAATATTAATTAATATTATAATTATCTGGCTTATAAAAAAAGGAAAATGAGATGACTGGACTATTTATTCTGGGTTACTTATTAGTAACTTTGGTGGTTATATATTTTAGTCCTAGGATATTAACCTGGGCAGTAACAATGGTTGTATATTTTACTTTAGTATATTTCATAGTTAGCCCACAGGTAAATTATATCGTATTTACTGTCTTTGCCTTAATATCAGCAATAACTGGCATATTGGTTATATTTTCATCACTACGTATTGTATTAAGCAGAGTTATATTTTCCAAAGCCCGGGGTATATTGCCAAGTATTTCTGAAACTGAGCAACTAGCTTTAAATGCCGGAGACTCCTGGTATGAACAAGAAATTTTCTGTGGAAAGCCAAACTTTGAAGTATTGCATAATATAAAAAAATTTCAATTAACTCCAGAAGAGCAAAATTTTCTGGATAATGAAGTATCACATTTATGTGCATTGTTAGATGACTGGGAAATTATCCAAAAAACCCGTGATTTACCAGAAAAAGCGTGGAATTATATTCGTGAGAAGAAGTTTTTTGGCCTGGTGATTGCTAAAGAGTACGGCGGGCATGGTTTTTCGGCAGCTGCCCATTCTCAAATTGTACTAAAAATTTCTACTAAATCTCCTTCTGCAGCAGTATGTGTTATGGTCCCAAACTCTTTAGGGCCAGGTGAGTTATTATTCCATTATGGTACTACAGAACAAAAAAATTATTATTTACCGCGCCTGGTAGATGGTCGTGAAATTCCATGTTTTGCATTAACTGGCCCAACAGCAGGCAGTGATGCTACTTCAATTCCAGATGAAGGATTAGTTTGCTATGGCGAATACAATGGACAAAACATATTAGGTATAAAACTACTTAACGTGGATAAACGCTATATTACCCTGGCACCAGTTGCTACTTTAGTGGGGTTGGCATTCCAATTAAAAGATCCAGAAGGGTTATTGAATGGTTTAGGCAGAGTTGGTATTACTTGCGCATTATTGCCGCATAACCATCCAGGTTTAGAAATTGGTAATAGGTTATATCCATTAAAGCAAGCCTTCATGAATGGAACAGTACGGATTAAAGAAACATTTATTCCAATGGACTGGGTTATCGGTGGCCAAAAGATGGCTGGTGAAGGTTGGAGAATGCTAGTTGAATGCCTGTCAATTGGTCGGGCTATCTCGTTGCCTGCGTGTGGAACATCTAATGCCTTATTTTCAACAGTTATGACTTCAGCTTATGCAATAATTCGTGAACAATTTAAAGTTTCAATTGGTAGTTTTGAAGGAGTTGAAGAAGCCTTGGCAAAAATGGGCGGTTTAACTTATATGATGAACGCAACTAGGCAATTTACTGTTACTGCTGTAGATGTTGGAATTCGTCCATCTGTTGCCTCAGCAATTGCTAAATACCACTTAACAGAAAATGGCCGTGTGGTTTTAAATCATGCAATGGATATTCACGCAGGACGAGCTATTATTGAAGGTCCAAATAATTATTTAGCTAGTGCATATATGGCAGTTCCTGTAGCTATTACTGTAGAGGGAGCTAATATTATGACACGTAACTTGATGATTTTTGGTCAGGGAGCGATGCGCAGCCATCCATTTATTCGTACTGAATATGAGTCATTAACCAGTGGAAATATCCAGGAATTTGATAAAGCAATGTTTGGACATATAGCATATTTCTTAAATAATATGGTAAGGTCCGTTTTCCATGCATTTACTGGAGGAATGTTAGCTACGGGTTATAAATCTTCCAAGTTTAATTGCTACTATAAACAAATTACCAGGTTATCTGCGGCTTTTGCTTATGCAAATGATGTGGCATTAATTATTTTAGGCGGTGAATTAAAGCGTAAAGAACGATTATCTGCACGTTTTGGCGATGTTATGAGTTACTTATATATGGCATGTGCCAGCTTGAAATATTTCAAAGATACCGGGGAACAGGAAGCTCAGGAAAATTTTGTGATCTGGGTAATGCAGCATTGTTTATTTGAAGCACAAACAGCGCTAACTGATGCATTAGATAATTTTACCTTACCAGCAGTTGGCAAATTGATTAAATTTATCTTATTTCCTTATGGGAAGTCATATAAAAAACCAGCAGATAATTTAGAGTTTAAAGTTGCACAAAGTTTATTACTAAATTCTAGTGTTCGTAAAGAATTTAGGGATATGTGTTATATTCCTGAAGACTATACGGATATAGCCGGGCGTATGGAAGTTACATTTAAAACAGTTTTAGCAGTAGCTCCAATTAAATATAAAATTCGTCAGGCAATTAAAACTAAACAATTAACTAAAGGGCATATTTTAGATATAGCTCCTAAAGCATTAGCTTTGGGCATTATAACTTCTGATGAGTTAGACCGTTTGCAGCAGTCAGCTAAATATGTTAACGAAGTGATTCAGGTCGACGAATTTAGCCCCTTTGAATTAGGCCCAAAAAACGCGCATCCAACCTGGAAATAATAATTAATATAAGGGTTAATTTACATCTAATATTATGTTGTTTGTATAGAGATTATCTCAATAACTGCATTTTTTAAATCATTAATTTCTTTAGGTTGAAAAATTTTTTGCCATTCACCACCAAAACATGACATCACAATGAAGCGGTCTTTTAAAATTATGCTTTTATGTATATCAATTACCAGGCCGCTGGATTCATGAACATATATATCATATGCCTCATTCTTAATTATTTCGTCTCTTTTAAAGTTATTCATATTCAAAAATTCT
>JAJFBO010000190.1 GCA_020697025.1 Burkholderiales bacterium | reverse complement strand
TTTTCTACACTTTTACGTAATACTCGTGTAAATGAATCTGAATTAAAAGCATATGATAAATAGACTTGTTTTGACTGAATATATATCCAATTAGAGTTAAAATCCCAGGTAGTTCCACCATGGCTGTAAAAAGTTAGATTCCTTCCATCAGGAAGTTGCACAAAATATTCCATAACGCCTAAGCCATAACCCAAGCCATATTTATCGTTTGCAACTTGATCTATAACTTCTATATGTTGTCCTTTCTTGTATTTGTCAGTATCCTCAGTTGCTACCATATAGGTTAATTGGTTAAGCTGTGATTGTGTAAGCAAACCATTTTTAGCAGAAAATAACGCGTGTATATATTTATTCATATCTTCTGTATTTGAAAGAATAGATCCAGCCGCATTATAAAAAGATAATGAATATAATGAAATGTCTTCTGTTGGACTAAATCCACCAAAGTCTTTGTTACCAAAATAGCCGCTCATTAGCAACGATTTTTGTGCAGAATCAGAAACTGCGTCTAGTGGAAGATGCTCTACATAGTATGTATAAGTAAGTCCAAGTTTATTAATAATACGGTTATTAATTTGCTCTTTTATACTACTTTTTGTCACATAAGAAATTATTTTGTTCATAATTACATAGCCAGTATTTGAATACTGCCATCCATGCCCATGTTCAAAATCTGGTTTTTTATTTGCCGCAATTTGAAGCAACTCATCAGTAGATATATATTGAGTTGGATATTTACTAAATGCTGGATAAAGATCTAAAGCATAATCAGGAATACCGCTTGTCATATTAAGTAATTGACGTAATGGAATCTGATTCCATTGTGCATTCCATGCAGATGAACTAATTGGATTATCAAGTATCTCTCCCACAGTTGCATCCAAACCTTTATCTCCAAAATACTTTTTGCCAGTTTCAGGGTTTATTTCATCTGCCAATTGTAATGCTACCACTGCCAGGAAAGATTTACTGGAACTACCAATTTGATAAATAGCATTTATTGGTAAATCAGGTGCATCAATCTTGGAACTCATTTTACCAGCGGAAAATGATTGTGGCTGATTATTATTAATGCCATTACATTGGAAAGTTAATGGGATGCCCGTAATATATTCATTTTTGGCTTCTGCACTGTTAACTGCTTCATTTAATACCGTTTGTAAATTAATGCTGCTACTTATAGGAGCTCCTCCGCTATTGCCGCATCCTGCAATTATCGTTGTAAAAAGAGCTATAGCCATAATTTTAATAATGTCATTACTCATCTTTTCGAATTTACTCTCTGCATATGCTAATAATAAAGGAGTAGCTCTTGCTTCTACAGAGCTATCAAGCCATTTTTTATCTAATTTTTTAATTATCTGTTTTTTCATCACTTGCAGGCCTAGGCGAGCTTGAAGAATTAGATGAACTAGAAGAAACTGAACTTTCTATTTCTCTATGTTCTATTACAAAATCATCGTCTATTACTTTAACATTAGTTTTTCCAATTTTATAAACAGGTTTAGAAATTAAGGGTTCCTCAGAATCATTATTACTGCCTACCCTAATTTTTTTTATGTACTCTATCTTATCATGTGAATCTTTACTAAAAATTATATTTTTTCTATTAGATGATCTTGTTAAACTGGTAACTTTTATGAAATATTCCGCTTTAATATCTTTTCCTGCAGGATGCTTATCCTTAATTTCAAATTCATAATATTGCTCCCCTTTGTCGGCGTAAAAAAGGGTGTCGTCAGAATCTTTAATTTGATATATTTGTGCACTTGTTTTTGTAAATTCATCATTAGGAGACAACCTATATTCAATATCATAAAAATATGGTTTACTTATTTCTGTATGTGGTAGAAGTCCAGCAATTCGCCATTCTATAGTCCTTAAAGAAGAAATTTCTGCGTCTGACAAAATATTTTGCTTATGTGACAATCTATAACTAATAATATTATATTTATGATTTTTAAAACTATTAAGTAGAGATTCTGGAATTACTCTTACATTTGAATACCCCACTTCACTATTTAATGTTTTATGAAGAGATTCTTGGGTTAAGTCCTTAGGGGTTTGACAGTATATTTGAGACTCGAACTTCGTACCATCTTCATCATAACCTTTAAAATCCCAAGTATAAAATATTTTAGAATTTGTGCCTCCCTCGTTATAAATAATTATTGGATCCATATTAGTTAGTTGTAAATAAAAAGTTTTAGGTGCTTTAGGAACTAGAGCGTGGCCAGGAGGTGGCTGTGTAGAGGCTTTCCTATTTGGGCTGACAATTTCTCCGCTAATATAGTATAGAGATCGTAAATTTATTGGTCTGCCTACATCTTTTAGAGCAACTACATATTTTACTTTTCCTAAAAAATTACCATTCTTATTTATTAATTCATGCTTGTTTTTAGCAAAAGGGTCATAATTATTAATTGAATACCATTTACCATAAACAACACCAACCCTACCGCTATTATCATTTTCAATCACATAAGTATTTATATTTTGATCAAGTTTTGTTTGGTCTTGTAATAATCTTGGGTTCTGTAATAAACATTGTAATAATGGTTCAGCAGTTGATTGATAAGATATCATAGGTAATGACACTAGACCCACTAGCCAGATTTTTTGCTTAAATTTCATTTTTATTCCTTTTTTAAATGCAGTAAGCAAGTTGCAAAACAGTACTTAGCAGAACTTGCTTACTTTATAGAAGGAATTATAACTTATTTAACAAAAAAGTGAATACGGAATTTCCGTATAACCCTTACTCCAAGTTAGTATATAATACAATAACCCTGACTTTTACCCTATTTCTGCAAAGGTAACCGTCTGATCTTCTAGCCATTTTTTATGCCTGAGTACGTCTTCATAACCAGATCTTAAAATAAGTAATAATGCCGGATTATTTTTAACATCTTTGTGATTATTCATCCGTTCATAAGCAGTATTGATATCTATTTCATTAGTTAACATAGCTTTAAGAATGCTCTTATCCCCCGTTATATTACCCAAAGCAACTTTAAATTTTGCCAGGCTCCCTTTAATTAAATCACCCAAATGCGGTAAATTAACTGGTTTATCTTTATAAAATTCGTTTATTTGTATTATATGCTGCTTATGATCTATTAAAAACTCTTCTAATTTAGCTTTATAAGCAAAACTATCAAGCTTTTCAATAGCAAGTTCATACGCACCAATTGAATCATATTCTAATTCTATTAGTTCTTTTACTGCATCATCAAGATCAGGTTGAGTACCAACAAAAGTTACCATATTTATTTCCTTCCAAAAGATAAAAATTAAAAATAGACTGACTTAGACTTAGCCAAATTTATATTTAATATTTCATTTTAAATGTTTTGGGTTGAGATTTACCCCATCAAAAGGCTTTTTACTTAAAGAGTTATTACTTTCATTAATAACTCCAGAACTCCCATCTGACTCAGCCATTTTAGAGATAAATAGTTTATTTTTTTTATTATCTGAACTAGTATCCTGCAATTGTTTTGCATTTACCGAGAAAAATTTCTTAATTATCCAGCCAATAGCTATTGCCACAAACACTGCTCCTATACCCAAAAATATAATAATATTTGTGTT
>JAJFBO010000007.1 GCA_020697025.1 Burkholderiales bacterium | reverse complement strand
ACCGCTATTTGCCGTACGATAATCAGTTAAAATCCTGGTTACTTCAGCCTTAATTGCTGATTTATTATCCTGGCTTAAAATAGATGGGTCCAAATTACCCTGTAACGCAGCCCTGTTTCCAACTATAGTCCTGGCCTTGCCAAGATTCATGGTCCAATCCAGTCCAATACAATTAGCATTAATCGAAGCTATTTTGTCCAGCCAGATTCCACCGCCTTTAGTAAATACAATACTAGGAATTATTTTACCATTATATGATTTATGGACGCCGGCAATAATTTTTTGTAAATACTGTAGTGAAAACTCAGGATATTGTATATCACTTAACACCCCGCCCCAACTGTCAAAGAGCATAACTACATCAACACCAGATTCGATCTGACAATTGAGATATTTAATTACTATATCTGATAACAGATCAAGCAGTTTATGGCTATAAGCCGGATTAGAATATAACCATGATTTAACCCGCGCATAATCTTTGCTGCTCCCGCCTTCTAACATATAACAGGCGAGTGTAAACGGCGAACCGCTAAAACCAATTAAAGGAATACGGGTGCCAAGATCAGATTTAATATTTTTAATAGTATTAAATACATAATCAAGGCGCTGTAAAATACCATCCTGGTTTAGATTATTAATATCATCATGGGTATTAATTGGAAACCTGAATTTTGGCCCTTCCCCTTCAACAAAATATAAACCCAAACCCAATGCATCAGGAATAACCAATATATCACTAAATAAAATAGCAGCATCAAGATTAAACCGGTTAACCGGCTGAAGAGTAACCGCCGCAGCTAATTCAGGATTCTGGCATAAAGCCATAAAATTTCCGGCTTTTTCCCGCAATTTCCTGTATTCAGGCAAATATCGCCCGGCCTGGCGCATAAGCCAAATTGGTGTATGATGGGTACGCTTTTGCAGTAAACTATCAATTAAAGAGTTATTTATCAAGATATTTTTCCAGCTCAGTTAAAGCGTTACAATAAACGTTTTGTTTAAAATTTACCACCTCATCTAGAGGCAACCAGTAATCAACCCAACGCCATGCATCAAATTCCTGCTCTTTGTTAAATCTAAGATTAATGTGATGTTCCTGAGCAATCAAGCGTAATAAGTACCAAATCTGCTTTTGGCCCCGGTAGTTGTTATTAGGGCGGTTAAAACTTCCCGGAACATCATAATACAGCCAGTTTGCAGTACGGCCAATTATTGAAACATGTTCTTTAAATAAGCCAAGTTCTTCATTTAATTCACGGTACATTGCATGTTCAATTTCTTCTCCGGGGTAGATCCCTCCTTGTGGAAATTGCCATGATGTTTCGTTAATTCTCCGTCCCCAAAATACCTGGTTGTCTTTATTAATGAGGATTATGCCCACATTAGAGCGGTATCCATCTTTATCAACCATCATTTCCCCTTTTATACGGTGAATTTCCAACAATATAAATTTTTATATTCCAAGATTTTACCATAACCAGATAGTAGATACAGCCACTATTTTAGGTTCAAGCTTCGGTATAAACATGATACAATTATGCTAATTATTGATATAATTTAATTAAATATAGATATTATTCGTATTAATCAGCAAAAGGTTATAAATAGATGGACGTGAATAAAAGGGCAAATTTATTAATTGAATTTTTAACAGAAGAATTACCACCTATAAATCTTGAACAAAATATTGGCACTAACTTCAGTAATAATTTATCTGTAGGACTTAAAAATTTTATTCCAGTCCAGGCTAATATTATACCTTTTGTTACCCCGCGTCGTTTCGGATGTATTATTCAGGATGTGCTATTTACCGAATCTGGTGCCTGCAATACCAGGCGTGGCCCGGCAATTAATATGGCTCTAAAGGATGGAAAACCAACTCCTGCATTATTAGGTTTTGCTAAATCGTGCAAACTTGATTGGACCGACCTCCTGCAAAATAGTGATGGTTATTTTTATGCCAACATTCAAATTATAGGAAGGTCTTTGGAAGAAGTATTGAAAGAGGCTATTATTGGCGCACTAAACAAACTGCCGATAGCTAAAAATATGCGCTGGGGTGAAAATGATTATTCTTTTGTTCGCCCAATTCATAATTTACTGATTTTACATGGTGATAAAATTATTGCTAAAGATAGCGTAATCATGGGCTTAACCCCAAATAATTATACTTTTGGCCATCGGATAATGAGTAATGGAAAAATAATAATTAATCATGCAGATGAATATATAAGTAAACTAAATGAAGAAGGCAAAGTCATTGCCAGTTTCAAAGAGCGTATGGAACAAATTAGGCAACAACTAAATAGGTGTGCCCAAGCACTTGATTTAGCAATAAATGATATGCCAGGGCTTCTTGCTGAAGTAACTGCCCTGGTTGAGTACCCTGTAGTGTTGCATGGAGAGTTTAATCCTGAATTTTTACAGGTTCCAGAGGAATGCCTGATTTTATCCATGGCAAAAAATCAAAAATATTTTGCACTGCTGGATAAAAATAATAAATTAAGTAATAAATTTCTATTTGTGGCAAATATAGAATCAACAGATGCAAAAGTTATAGTTAAAGGTAATGAAAAAGTATTAAGTGCAAGATTACAAGATGCAAAGTTCTTCTTTGATGTTGACAAAAAGCATCAATTAGCTCATTTTACCCAAAAACTAGATAGCGTTGTATACCATAATAAACTTGGTTCACAATTAGATAGGATAATTCGCTTGCAAAATATTGCCAGCCAAATTGCTAAACTATTAAATGTTAATCCGGATCTTGCCCGTAGCACTGCTTATTTGCTAAAAGCCGACCTGGTTTCAGAAATGGTTGGCGAGTTTCCCGAATTACAAGGTACGATGGGTAAATACTATGCCAGAAGCCAAGGTGAAAATGAAGAAGTTGCCAATGCAATTGAAAAACATTATTATCCACGTTTTAGCAAAGACAAATTACCAAATGGCAATCTCGCAACAGTTATGGCATTATCTGATAAATTAGAAACACTTATTGGCATCTGGGGAATTGGTTTACAACCAACCGGAGAGAAAGACCCTTTTGCTCTCCGCCGTGCAGCATTGGGTGTTGTTAGAATTCTGCTTGAACACAATCTGGATATTATGCAATTACTCACAATTAGTTATCAATCCTTTGCGGATAAATACTCCTTAAATACAAATTCCATACACCAGGTATATAAATTTATTCTAAACCGCCTGGAAAATTATCTGGCAACAGATTATTCATTGAATTGTATAAAAAGTGCTTTAAATACAGAGCCTAGAATCTTTACACAAATTCCTGGTTTATTAAAAATACTTGATAATTTTGCCAGGAGAAATCCAGAATTGCTTCAGGCGAATAAACGTATCCAAAATATTTTGAGTAAAAATGGTTATTTAGCAGATAATCAACCATCCCTACCACAATTTGACACCAGTTTACTGGATAATAATGCAGAAAAAGTACTATATGATCATTGGCTTAACTCAACAGATAAATTAAATTTATATATTAATAATCATGACTGGGTTAGCTACTTTAATGTCTTAGGCAGCTTTAATTTGGTAATAACTGATTTTTTTGATAAGGTTATGGTTATGACAGACGATTTAGACGTACAAAAAAATCGTATTGCCCTGCTCTTTAAATTCTATACCTTGGCAAATAAATTATGTAAGTTATCTGAATTGGATTAAATATGAAGGTTATTATATTAGATCGTGACGGTGTAATTAATCAAGATAGTCGTAAATACATAAAAAGCGTAGATGAATGGGTAATTATTCCAGGCAGCCCGAAAGCAATTGCCAATTTAACCCAAATTGGCTATACTATTGTGATATGCTCTAATCAATCAGGGATTGGACACGGTTTATACGGAATGAAAGAACTAAATGAAATGCATGAAAAGATGCATAAGCTCATCAATAATGAAGGCGGTAATATTGATGCCATATTTATTTGCCCGCACATTCCTGAAGATAACTGTGAATGCCGCAAGCCAAAACCAGGCATGCTTAATGAAATTAGAGAAAGATTTAATATTGATGATATGTCAAAAGTAATGTTTGTAGGCGATAGCGAGCGTGATCTTTTAGCAATTGAAAATATTGGGGGTATTCCTGTTTTGGTAAAAACCGGAAACGGAAAAAAAACCCTTACTAAAGCAACAGTTCCACAAGGCACTTTAATATTTGATAATTTACTTGCTGTAAGCGAATATCTGATAGCTAAAGAGGAAGAAGAAAGTGAATAAAAATAAAACTTTGCTGGTGTTTATCCGTTCTACACTTTTTTGGGGTATAACTTTAGGGCTTATTCCATTATATATGATAATTGGCTATTTGCTCTTTGCAGTGAATCCACGTCTTAGACATAAAGTTTTAAGTACCTGGGGATTAATATTTACTCTTTTAGCTAAATATCTCTGTGGCATAAAATATATAGTAACTGGTTTGGAAAACCTTCCACACACTCCATCCATTATTGCAAGCAATCACCAATCTACCTGGGAAACATTTGGCTATGTACCCATACTGCCACAGCATATATGGATATTAAAACGCGAATTAATCAGATTACCTTTTTTTGGCTGGACATTAAAAATGGCATCTCCTATTGCCATTGACCGGGCAAATAAAGTTGGTTCTACCCAGCAGATCCTCAGTCAAGGAGCTAAACGTCTGGCCCAGGGATTTTGGATTTTGGTCTTTCCAGAAGGCACCCGTGTTGCACCTGGCGTGGTTAAGCCGTTTAAAGTTGGGGTGGCACGAATGGCCAAAGAACTAGATTTGTTAGTAGTGCCTGTTGTAAATAATGCCGGGTATTGCATGCCACGATCCAGTTATATGCTATATCCTGGTATTGTTGAAGTTATTATTGATAAGCCATTAAAAGCCGAAATTAATGAACCTGCAGATAAATTTACCGCAAGGATTGAAGAAGTAGTGCGCCGTAATTTAGCGAAAATAAGCAAATAGCGTGAAACGATTTTACTTAAATGCAGCGCTAAAACCTGATGAGATTGTTAATCCCCCTGCCGAGATAGTCAGACATATGCATGCTCTTAGAGTGCGTACAGGTGAGCTTGTCGAATTTTTTGATGGGAAAAATCGATCTTATCAAAGTGAGGTTTTAAATCTGGAAAGACGTAATGCGGCACTTAAAATCAACAGGGAAAATCCAGTCATACCCGTGCCAAAAATTGTAATCAGCCTGGCTATTGCTGTAGTTGCTAATGATAAAATGGACTTAATTATTGGCAAAGCAGTTGAGCTTGGTGTTAGACATATAATTCCCGTATATAGTGAATATTCCGGCCGTTTAATAGAAGAAAGATGTGCCAATAAACTTGCTCACTGGCAAAATATTATTATAAGCAGCTGCGAACAATGTGGACAAAATTTGCTTCCAACGATTGACCTACCTATACCACTTAATCTATTATATGACAATATGGAATATGATTTAAAAGTTATTATGAATGTGCCTTCTCATGCTGCAAATAGTATTAATTTTCAGAAAGATAACCATGGTAATAATATTAATAAAGCTATTTTATTAGTTGGCCCTGAGGGTGGATTTACTGACGACGAGGTTAAAGATGCAGCAGCGCACAACTATCAGTCATTGCAATTAGGTAATTTAATTATGCGTGCAGAAACTGCAGCAATTGCAGGAATATGTGCAATAAATTTATATTTGGGAGCATGGAAATGCTAAAACAGAACCAGATATTTAAAATAGGGAAAGTTACAGTATGGATAAAAAAGCAAAGCGTCAATCAACTTCTAACCGCAGTCCGCTTATTTGGATAAAAGATGCTTGGTTTTTAGCCAGGCCGTACTGGACTGGCCCAGATAAATACAAAGCAACTGCTTTAATTACTGTTGTAATTATCTTTAATCTGCTGATGGTAGCCACAAGTGTGGTATTTAATAAATGGAATAATGCTTTTTATAATACCTTACAAAATTTTGATAAAGTTAAATTTTATCAACTGATCATAAAATTTTGTTTTATTGCTATTTTTTCAATTACCTGCGCTGTATTAGCCTATTATTTCAGAAAAATTCTTGAAATACGCTGGAGAAGGTGGCTAACAGCTTATTATCTAGACAAATGGTTTCAAAGTAAAGCATATTATAAAACTAAGTTTCTATCTCAAGTTAGTGATAACCCAGATCAACGTATTAGTGATGATATAAACAGCTTTATTGTTTTAGTCATGGAATTATCACTTGGTTTAATTAATGCTATTGTGACATTATGTTCATTTTCGGTGATTCTTTGGACTTTATCTGGCTCATTAAAATTTATGTTGAGCTACTACCACATTGTCATTCCAGGTTATATGCTATGGGTGGCAATTTTGTATGCACTCATTGGTACTTATATAACCTTTAAAATTGGTCGACCATTAATTAAATTAGATTATCAGCAGCAAGCTTATGAAGCAGACTTTCGTTTTGGATTAATGCGTATACGTGAACATAGTGAAAATATTGCTTTTTATAATGGTGAAACACAAGAAAAAATTATATTAACTAACCGCTTTACCAATGTAGTTAATAACTTCGTTTCTATTATTTATCGTCAATTAAAAATAGATATTTTTGGTATAGGGTATGGTCGTGTAGCCAACATTTTTCCAATTCTGGTTGCTGCTCCTCGTTATTTTGCTAAAGTTATCCAACTTGGTGATTTAATGCAAATAGCCAATGCTTTTGGTCATGTGCAAGGTGCATTATCTTATTTTATTAATGCTTATAGTTCACTATCAGGGTGGCGGGCAACAATGGATCGGTTATATGGTTTTCTGCTTACGATTGAAAATGCCGAAAAACTAGATGGCTTAAATATACAAACTAATAATAGTTATCTAAGGCTTGATAAAGTAGGTATAAAGCTTCCAAATGGTAATCCACTTGCTAAAAATATTAGTTTTGACTTAAATAGTGGTGATTGTTTATTAATAAAGGGGCGTTCGGGAAGCGGCAAAACGACCTTGCTTAGAACCATTGCCAGCTTATGGCCATTTGCCAACGGGAATATTTATCAAAAAAATAATTTGCATTCAATTTTTATTACACAAAAGCCATATTTACCAATTGATACCTTAAAAAATGCTATTTGCTATCCACAAACCCAAAGTTTACCAAATGATGCTAAAATTAATGGACTATTAGTTAAATGCAGCCTGGGAAATTTAAATAATCGGCTAAATGATTTAGCTAGCTGGTCTGATATATTATCAATTGGCGAACAACAAAAAATTGCATTTTGTAGGATTTTGATTAATAAACCTGATATAATCTATCTTGATGAAGCGACCTCTGCACTTGATGAAGAAACTGAAGAGCTTATGTATAGCCTGATTAAATCTGAATTACCGCAAAGTGTAATTGTAAGCGTTGGACATAGAAGCACTATCGCTAAGTGGCATAATCATACACTTGATTTTAATAAATTAATAGCATAAAAACAAAATGGATAAAATTCAAAAATTCCTGTATGATGATCTGGTTGAATTAGATAAAGTAATCAGGCAGGATCTTGGTTCTAATATACTGTTAATCAGACAAATTAGTGAATATATTATTGCTGGCGGGGGCAAACGTATCCGACCAATTCTATGCTTATTATGTGGACGTATTGCCGGGTATAAAACCGGAAATTTATTACATAAAATGTCAGCCATGATTGAATATATTCATACAGCTACATTGTTACATGATGATATAGTTGATGAGTCTGGACTTAGACGAGGACGAGAAACCGCAAATGCCGTCTTTGGTAATGCTGCAAGCGTTCTAGTTGGTGATTTTATTTATACCCGGGCATTCCAGATAATGGTTCAGTCCAATAGCCTGCGTCTATTAAAAGTTATGGCAGATAGTACGAATAAGATCTCTGAAGGTGAAGTTTTACAGCTGCTAAATATTGGCAAATCTGATTTGACAGAAGCAGAATATTTTGAAGTTATACAGCATAAAACCGCTACATTATTTGAAGCCAGCGCCAGAGTTGCCGCAATAGTTGCAAATGCAACTCCTGAAATTGAAAATGCCCTAAGTGATTATGCAATTAATTTAGGCAATGCTTTTCAGGTAGTTGATGATATTTTGGACTATGCTGGCAGTAGAGATGCAATGGGTAAAAATGTCGGTGATGACTTATTAGAGGGCAAAGTTACATTGCCTCTTATTTACTTACTAAAACAAAGTCAAAACTCTGAATTAATAAAAGATGCAATTGAAAATCCCAGACCGGCTAATATTGAAAAAATTATTGAACTAATTAATGATTCGGGGGCTCTTTTTTATTGCAAACAAATTGCTGGGAATTTTGCATCAAATGCTAAAGCAGCATTGACAATATTTCCTGGTTCCGAATATAAAAATGCTATGCTAGATTTAGCAGATTTATCCATTAGCCGTATTAGTTAGCTTGACTTATATTTAATATATGCAAATTCAAGATAATGAATATGGATAGTATATGCGTTGTAGTATAAAAGCATTTTAACGTTAATGCCAATTTCAACTATTTAAAAGCTGCAAAGGTAAAATAATAATTTGAGGATTAACCAATATGAATAAAAGACTTAGACCTTTATATATTATTGCGCTTTATAGTATGCTTACAAGTTCATTTGCGATAAATAATGTTCCATCGGCTACAAGGTCAGATGCTGCCAATCAAACCAAAGTTATTCCTCTTGATATTCCGCCATTACTAAGAGCACGTATTGAATCTGATATCATACAGGTTTATGGCCCGCAAAATGCAGGTGAGATATTTGCCCAAGTTAGCAAGGTTATTTCTACCACTAAAGCAAATCGCCCCAGGTCTTTTCGTAAAAAAGATGTAACTGATTCACCAATATGGTATAAAAAAGGCATAACATATATGTTTTATGCTGAGAACTTTGGCACTGACGGCAAGAAAACTAATAATTTTAAATCTTTAATTAAAATGGTTCCTTATTTAAAAAATTTAGGTGTAACTAATGTTTATATTTTGCCATATCTTGATTCTCCTATGAAAGACAGCGGATTTGATGTAAAAGATCCTATGGCTACACGTCCTGATTTAGGCAGCGTGCCGGACTTTAAAAGGTTTACCGATATGCTGCATAAGAATGGAATTACAGTTACTGGCGATTTGGTACTAAATCATTTATCAGATCAAAATAGGTGGTTCCAACAAGCCATAAAAGGTGATAAAGAAAAGCTAAATTATTTTGTTTACAAAGATTACCTTCCAAAGTCATCTAAATATTACGATGCGGTACGTGGAGTTGTCGTTGATTATACTAATAAAGATGGTTCCGTTTCGTCAAGACGATTAATATTTCCTGAACAAACACCAGATCACTATCGTCATGAAGTTATTGCCGGCAAAGATTATTATTTTTACCACACTTTTTATCCATTTCAGATTGACCTGAATTGGAAAAACCCACAATTATTATATAAAATGCTTGAAGTGGTTGGATTTTGGTGTAACCAAGGTATTGACATATTTCGTTTAGATGCTATACCTTTCTTAATCAAAGATGATGGGGCTACAGGAGAAAATTCTCCTAAAACTCATGCTCTTGTTAATTTGTTAAGTTCATTTCTTCAAACCAGTTGCCCTAAAAGTGTTTTACAGGCTGAGGCTGGACAGTCACCTGAAGATATACTATTATACTTTGGTAAACAAGAAAGTTATACATACACTGACTTAAATAAATCAATTGGGATCAACCGTACTGACGAAGTACAAATTGCTTATAATTTTCTGTTAATGCATTCATTATGGGCAAGTATGTTACTTGGTAATAATAAATA
This sequence comes from Burkholderiales bacterium, assembly GCA_020697025.1. GTDB lineage: Bacteria > Pseudomonadota > Gammaproteobacteria > Burkholderiales > UBA11063 > Aquella. The sequence continues at coordinate 3,058 of JAJFBO010000007.1, read as the reverse complement.
TTTCTGGGATATTTATAACTCTATTCCAGTAATTCCTAAAACTAATACCTGGACTAACTTTTTACGTATACACGATGAATTAAGCCTTGAAAATGCAACTCCGGAAATGCGTAAAATCTTGTATGCTGCATTAGTAAAAAAGGGAGCGCCATTTCGTGAGGGGCTAGGAGTTAGTGGGCGTATGGCTAACTTCCTGGATAAGGACACCCGGCGTATAAATCAGGCTTTTGCTATATTAATGTCTTTGCCAGATGTTCCAATTATTTATTACGGAGATGAAATTGGAGCTCTTAATAATTGGAGATATGCAAAAGCCAAAGAACTGTCACGTAAAAAAAACTCATCTTTAAAAGATAAATCATCAGAAAAATCACACTTTGATAGCCGGGATATTAATCGCGGCCCAATTAGTTATGGGAGCTTTCAGACAGCCATAAAAAATCCGCAATCTTATAGCGGCAAAATTTATACCAGCGTCCAGCATGATATAATATTACGTAAAGCGACTCATGCTTTGGAGCAAGGAGATATCAAAAGGATCACCAGTAATTCATCTCAAATTTTTGCATATTTGCGTACCTTGCCTGATAGCATAGTATTAGTAATTAATAATTTAAGTGATTCCAAGCTTAATCCAACGCTTGATTTTCCTCTGGCTGGTATTAATTCAGGGTATCTTGATTTACGTAGTAATAAAAATATTCTTCTTAAAAATGTAGGAAAAGGTAGTAGCTTAATATTATATCCTTACCAAACAGTATGGTTAAAAATTAAGTAATAGCGATTAAGGCCAGCGGTGACAGTATGTAAAATTTATTTACCTGCCAAATGTGGTGTTATAATAAATGACTAATCAACCGAAACATCTTCTGGTAAATATTATTGATGAATTTTAGTTTTAAATGATAAAACCTTGCGTGAATAGTCTACTCATATTTTTGTATAATATGAAGGTATTAATTTTCTTAAGAATTTAGGAATTGCCTCCCATGCTTAGTGCGACTGCCTGGGCTACTTTAATTCCATCAATTCCTGCGGATAATATACCCCCTGCATAGCCTGCACCTTCACCAGCTGGAAATAATCCCTGAGTATTTAAACTCTGGTATTCATTATTTCGTGTAATCTTAAGTGGTGAAGATGTTCGGGTTTCAACCCCGGTTAATGTTGCATCTAACATAGAAAATCCTGCTATTTGCTTATTAAATGCTGTTAATGCTTCACGAATTGCAATAGTAGCATATTCTGGCAATAAATCTGACATATCACATAAGGTAATACCAGGTTTATAGGACGGTTTTACACTGCCTAATTTGTCTGAAACAATACCCGCTATATAGTCACCTACTAATTGTACTGGCGCATAATAGCAAGAACCTCCTAAAATAAAAGCTTTTGCTTCTAAATCCCGCTGTAACTTAATTCCAGCTAATGGATGTTCGTCCGGGAAATCAGCTGGCGTAATACCTACAACAATAGCTGAATTGGCGTTACGTTCATTTCTTGAGTATTGACTCATACCATTAGTTACCAGGTGATTAGGTTCTGATGCTGCCGCAACTACAGTGCCACCCGGACACATGCAAAAACTATAAACACTTCTGCCATTACTGGCATGATAAACCAGCTTATAGTCGGCTGCTCCCAAAATTGGATGTCCGGCATTTTTACCAAACTGGGCGCAATCGATTATAGATTGAGGATGTTCTACCCTAAAACCAATTGAAAAGGGTTTAGCTTCCATAAATACCTGCCGTTCATACAACATATTAAAAGTATCACGGGCACTATGTCCTAATGCCATAACCACATGATTACTTAATATTTCTGTCGTATCATTTACAATTACACCTCTAATTTGTCTAATACCATTAACTTTAGTAATCAGGATATCAGTAACTTTTTGTTCAAAACGAATTTCACCACCTAAAGTTTCAATAGTCCCCCGCATTTTTTCAATCATGCCAACCAGGCGGAAGGTGCCAATATGCGGCTTATTTATATAAACTATTTCTTCAGGTGCCCCGGCCTTGACAAACTCCTCAATAACCTTACGCCCTAAATAATTGGGATCCCGTACCTGACTATATAATTTTCCATCAGAAAAGGTTCCAGCCCCACCCTCGCCAAATTGAACATTCGATTCAGAATGCAATTTATTTTTTCGCCATAAATCCCAGGTATCTGCTGTACGTTCTCTAACTTTTTTACCCCGTTCAAGAATAATGGGCCGAAAGCCCATCTGTGCCAGAATTAATCCGGCAAATAATCCACATGGCCCAAAGCCAATAATAATTGGCCGCTCTTTCAAATTAGCTGGTGCTTTAGCTACATGCTTATAGCGCATATCCGGAGCTATATTTACATTGGTATCCTTTTTAAATTTAGCCAGTATTTTACTTTCATCTTTTAAATTTATATCAAGAATATAAACTAGCTGCATAGCTGATTTACGTGCATCATAGCTACGTTTAAATACACTATAGTTAATCATATCTGTTTCATTAATTTGCAGATATTTTTTAATTGCGTTAACTATGTCATCTTGGGTGTGATCCAGCGAAAGTTTTATTTGCGATAAACGTAACATAAATATACCTTAACTTTTTAATAAAATTATGCACCTGACATTTAAGCTTGGTTAATTGAAAGGGATAAAAAATTGCGTATGATTGTTAACCCATTAATAGTTAAAATTGATTCGGGATGAAATTGTACCCCATATACCGGGTAATGTTTATGTTGTATGGCCATTATCTCGCCCTCCAAACTTAAAGCTGTGACTATTAACTCGTTATCGGGTAAAATTTCATTAACAATTAATGAATGATAACGCCCAACCTGTAACGGGTTTGGCATTGAGCTTAATATTCCCATATTATTATGTGACACCCAGGATGACATTCCATGCATGGGATGCTTTGCCCTGATAATAGGGGCCCCAAATGACCTGGCAATAGTTTGATGACCAAGGCATACTCCTAAAATTGGAATCCTGGAATAAAAATATTTAACTAACTCTAATGATATTCCTGCAGCATCTGGCGTACCAGGCCCG
>JAJFBO010000189.1 GCA_020697025.1 Burkholderiales bacterium | reverse complement strand
ATCTATAAGAACTTGTATTTCTTTATTTGAGAGTCGAACTTTACCCTGAAATAAAAGAATAATTTCACTATCTTCCATCTTTAGGAGTTCATTATAATCTTCAAGCTCTTTATCCGACAAACTATCAAACTTTCCACTTCTGATAAACCTATCAAAATATAAATCAAGTTCTAGCATTGAGCGTCTTGAGCGCCAACGCATTTTTTGTTTTTCTATATAATCCATAAAATTGTTACACAGCTCTTTTTACCATAATTTCTCTTATTTTTCCTATTGCTCTGGTTGGATTTAGATGCTTAGGACATACGTCAGCACAATTCATAATTGTATGACAGCGAAATAGACGGTACGGATCGTTTAACTCATCTAATCGTTCATTAGTAGCCTGATCCCGAGTATCAGCAATAAAACGATAGGCATGAAGTAAAGCTGCCGGGCCTAAAAACTTATCTGGATTCCACCAAAAAGAAGGACAGGCAGTGGAACAACATGCGCATAAAATGCATTCAATAACTCCATTTAATTCAGCCCGATCCTCTGGTGATTGTATGCGTTCACGTTCTGGCAGCGGTAGATCATCAATTACATATGGCTTTATTGAATGGTATTGATTAAAAAACTGTGTCATATCAACTACTAAATCCCGAATAACCGGTAGACCTGGAATAGGACGAAGAATAATGGTACCTTTAATACTACTAATATCTGTTAAGCATGCCAAGCCATTTCTGCCGTTAATATTTATAGCATCTGAACCACATACGCCTTCCCTACAAGAGCGTCGGAAAGAAACTGAATCATCATATAAATCTTTAATTTTCATTAGTACATTTAATAATTTGGTATCTAAAGGATCAAGCTCTATATCATAATCTTTATAATATGGTTTTGCATCTACTTCAGGATTATAACGATAAATTGAAACCTTAACTTGTCTTTTACTCATTATATTTCTCCATACTTTTTAATAAACACGCTTTGCTGGTTGAATATAATCTACAGTTAATGGTGTAGTATGAACTGCCTTATATTCTAATCTATTACCATTACTATAAAACAATGAATGCTTCATCCATTTTTCATCATCACGATCTGGATAATCCTCACGTGCATGTGCACCGCGTGATTCAGTGCGCTCCCTTGCAGCAATCATTGTTGCTACTGCTACTTCTATAGTATTGGCAAATTCTAAAGCTTCTACTATTGCAGTATTAAAAACTTTAGATTTATCTGCAACATAGAGATTACTTGCCCGTTTTTGGACTTCAAGAATTCTTTTAACACCTTCATCGAGCATCTTTTGTGTTCTAAATACTGAGGCATGTTGCTGCATACATACTTGCATATCACGCCGTACGTCAGCAATTTTCTCGCCACTTGTTGCATTTCTAAGTTTAGTTACTCGTGTGAGCGCTTCTTCTCCAGCATTTGCCGGTAATTCTCTTGCCTCAGGCAAGGTTTTGACAAAATCTATTACACTATTTCCTGCTGACTTGCCAAAGACAACTAAATCAAGTAGTGAGTTTGTTCCAAGGCGGTTAGCTCCATGCACCGAAGTACAGGCACATTCCCCGGCAGCATAAAAGCCACTAACAATTTTTTCATCTACCCCATCGATTACTTCACCTTTATAGTTAGTAGGTATTCCACCCATCATATAATGACATGTCGGTACAATTGGGATAGGTTCTTTTACCGGATCAATACCTAAAAATTGAAGCGAAATTTCACGGATTCCAGGAAGGCGCTGTTCAATAACATCACGTCCCAAATGGTCTAACTTAATCATTACATGGTCTTTGTCCTTACCACAACCGCGGCCTTCGTTAATTTCAATTTGCATTGCACGAGAAACTACATCACGGGAAGCTAGATCTTTAGCTGTTGGTGCGTAACGTTCCATAAAGCGTTCACCATTTGCATTTAGCAAATAGCCGCCTTCCCCACGCACTCCTTCAGTAATTAATATACCAGTGCCAGCTAATGCTGTTGGATGAAATTGCCAAAATTCTATATCTTCAACAGGCAATCCGGCCCGCATAGCCATACCAATACCATCACCAGTATTAATAAATGCATTTGTTGAATACTGATAAATTCGTCCGGCTCCGCCAGTTGCAAATAAAACCGCTTTAGCGTGAATAATATAGATTTCTCCAGTTTCCATCTCCATGGCAGTTACACCTACTATGTCGCCTGCATCATTTTTAATTAGGTCAAGCGCCATCCACTCAACCAGAAAATGAGTATTGGCTTTGACATTACGCTGGTATAAGGCATGTAACATTGCATGTCCGGTGCGGTCGGCAACAGCGCAGGCACGGCGTACTGGTTTTTTACCAAAATCGGCCATATGACCACCAAAAGGACGTTGATAAATTTTGCCATTTTCCAAACGATCAAACGGCATACCAAAATGCTCTAATTCAACCACTGCATCTGCTGCCTGCGCGCACATAAATTCAATTGCATCTTGATCACCTAGCCAGTCAGCCCCTTTTACAGTATCATACATATGCCAGTGCCAGTTATCAGGTTCTACATTTCCTAAAGAAGCAGAAATTCCACCTTGGGCTGCTGCCGTATGCGACCTGGTTGGAAAAACTTTTGACAGTACAACGGTTTTAACCCCAGCCTCAGATAACTGCAGTGCTGCACGCAAGCCTGCACCGCCACCGCCAACAATCACGACATCATATTTCATTATAGGTAAAGTCATTATTTTATAATCCTTCTATTTAAATCGTTACACCCAAAGAATCTTGATTGAGTATATCAGGCTCCCTAGCAGCCATAAAATGGTAAATGAATATAATACCAGCCGGGCCCCGGCGCTGTTGACATAATCCATCCATAAGTCCCGGATACCAACCCATGCATGTAAAACTAAAGCAATAAAGAAAATCTGTACAAAAATCTTAACAAAAATATTTTGAAACACTGACTGCCATGAGCTTATACCAGAATTGACATGTAGCGCAAGATAAGCAATAAAAATAAAAAAAACTATTGCTGAAAACAACATTATTACTGCTGTAACTCTTTGCTGCAGCCATGAACCTAAACCATAACCTGCCCCAGTTAAAGAACGATTTACCATATCAGAACTCCTAAAATAGCAGTCAAAATTATACTAAGCCCAATTACTATCCGTGCTGTAGCTTTTGCAGTTTTTATATCTGCGCCTTTATCTATATCTAAAAATAAAAACCTAACTCCCGAACACATATGATACATAAATGCCGCAATTAATATCAAATAAATTAATTTCATTTGTATTGAAGAACCAACGCTATAAAAAGAAGTATAAAAATCTGAACTAGTTAAAGAAAGTTGTAAAAGAAATAATATTAATGGAATTGATAAAAACAAAAGAAACCCTGATATACGATGTAAAATAGATGCTTTTGCCGTGATTGACATATCACGTCCAAGTATAAGCAGATTCAAAAATTTAGGTCGTGTACTTTTTTGCATAAATTAAATACTCCATCATTAAACATTATTTATTATAGCATTATTTTAGCATGAAATGGATATTATCAAACAAATTTCAACCCTATAATTGCTAGATAAACCCGTATTAATTTTACCCCTAAATTTTAAT
>JAJFBO010000188.1 GCA_020697025.1 Burkholderiales bacterium | reverse complement strand
TGTTATGGTTTAACCAGGCTCATCTATTTCATGAGTCAGCTCATGAACCAGAAATTAGGGATTATTTACTTACAAATTTTAAGTCGGATCAAATGCCAAGGAACGCTTTTTTTGGTGATGGCTCTTCAATTAGTGAGGAAAAGTTAATCCATATACGAGAAGTTTATAAGAAAGCTGAAATAGCTTTCCCGTGGAAAAAAGGTGACATACTTATCTTGGATAATTTAAGGTATTCGCATGGTCGTAGACCTTTTGCTGGTGAACGAAAAATTGTTGTTGCTATAGGCAATTAATTATATATTTTCTTAAGGTTACAATAAATGAAATCTCTGGCACTTTTACATAAAATTTTCGAAGGGCAAGTTGAAAGAGCTCCTAATAATATAGCATTGATTATAGGCAATAAAGCAATCAATTATAATGAATTAAATGAAAAATCTAATCAATTAGCTAATTTAATCCGTGCCAGGATTAACATAAATGTAGGTAATTATATTGCATTATGTCTTGATAGAGATGAATGGATGATAATTGCTATATTGGCAGTTTTGAAAGCGGGTGGTACATATGTACCGATAGATCCAAATTATCCAGCTGAAAGGATCAAATATATTTTATCTGAGACGGATTCGCAATTGATTTTGACTAATTCTAGGTGTGTAAAAATACTAAGAGAATTTAAGTCAAATATACTAAATCTTGATAATGAGTCCAGTCATATAAATAGCTATTGTAGAAATAATTTAATTGATATTTATACTAACAATAATGATCCTCTTTCATATGTGGTTTTTACTTCAGGTACAACAGGTAAGCCTAAAGGTGTGATGGTACAGCATAGTGGAGTAGTTAATTTAGTTACTCAATCTTTTAGTCATTATAACATTAATTATAAAGATCAACCTTGCAGTTTTTTGTTTTTTTCAAATTATGTATTTGATGTTCATGCTTGGGAAATTTTTTCTTGTTTATTGTTTGGGAATAAGCTTTATCTTGCACAAGACATTATAAGATATGATTTACAATTACTTAGTGATTTTATTGAAGAAAATAATATTACATATGGCTTGGTTACACCTGCTATCTTAAATACTAAAAATTTGCTGAAATTTAATACATTGCTCGTGGCTGGTGATCGGATAAGTCAAAATATTATTGAATACTATTTAAAAAATAATATTACTATAATTAATGCTTACGGACCAACTGAAGCATCAATATTGTCTAGTATGCATATGTATAAACATCATGATTTGCCTAATAATATTGGCAAACCAATTGCTAACATTCAATATTATGTACTAAATGAAGATGGGCAACAAGTATTTATTGGGGAAAGTGGAGAATTATATATATCTGGAAAAGGTGTTGCTTCCGGATATTTAAATCAACCAGAATTAACAAATAAAATATTTGTCAATAATCCATTTCAAATTAATGGAAATAAAATTTATAAAACTGGTGATATTGTTAGAGTTATGGAGAATGGAGAATATGAATTTATTGGTAGAAATGATTCTCAAATTAAATTGCGTGGATATAGAATTGAATTGGGCGAAATTGAAAGTGCTATTAATCAATATCCTGAAGTTTCACAAAGTATTGTTCAGTTATCTCAATCTGGGTATACCTCTAGTAGTGCAGAAAAGTTTATAGTTGGTTATTACGTTGCAAATAAACCCATACCATATGGCAAATTAATTAATCATTTAGAAAAGATTTTGCCTGTCTATATGTTACCAACTGCGCTTGTTCATCTTGAAAAACTACCTTTAAATCATAATGGTAAGGTAGATAAGTGCTCTTTGCCCCAACCATCATTAAGCGATGAAAAATCTCATAAAACTGCGAGTAGTGAGATTGAAACAACAATCACATTATTATGGTCCAAAATTCTAAATATTCCTACAAAAGAGATTAGTACAAATCAAAAGTTTTATAGGCTTGGTGGTAATAGCATTTTAGCGGTTTCACTATTAAGTCAGTTAAATGATAAATTTCATTGTAATTTAAATATTATAGATATTTTTAATTATTCAACAATAGAGGAACTAGCTAAAAGTATCGAAGCCAAGGCAAGTATTACTAAGGCAAAACAAGTTTTAAATAATGATATTTATGATGGAATAACGGCGTCCGAATTAATAATTTTACGTGACTATTACCATACTGAATATAAAAATATTTATAATGAAAGTTTTGTCGTAGAGTTTGATGGTCTTATTAATGAAAGAACTATAAGAGAATCATTATTAATGCTTGTGAATAATTATGAAATTCTTAGAGTTAATTATATTAATGAAGATGGCAAATTTACAAGAACTTTGCGTAACTCTGTCGACTTATCATTTTTATATCATGACTTTTCAGACAAAAATATTTCAGAGAATACATTTGAGTTAATTATATCAAAGGAAGTAAGTCGAGAGTTTAATATTGAAAATGGCTCATTAATTCGTTTTTATTTTTATCACATGGGAAATAAAAAATCTAGGCTATTGATAGTTTTTTTTCATGCTATCCTTGACGGCACATCCATAATAAATATATTATTACCTGATTTAGCAATCAAACTATTCTCAGAAAATCAATCTAAACTGAAATTAGCTACTAATAGCTTGCTTGATTTCGATAAGGTTGGTTCTAGGCTGGAGCTTTATTACTCTAGTGTTGAAGCTGAAAGCTTAAGGTATTGGAAATATTTTTTTAATAAATATGAGCCCTGTAAGATAAATAATAAGATAGGAGATGAAAAAAACTCTATAGGAAAACAATTAACATTCAAAATTAATGCCGACATAAAGCAACGCTTAATATCTGTTGCTAATCATGAAGATATAAGTTTGTTTGATGTATTATTAGGTGCTTTTTATATTTTATTAATGAAGTTTTGCAATCAAAAGTCAATAGCAATTAGAACAAATATTGATGAGAGAATATACTGTCCAGAATATTTAAATGTGCCAGGTTGTCTTATTAATAATATATTTATAGGGATTAGTATTGAAAAAGATTGGTGTATTAGAGATTTATTGCAAGCCGTTAAGGAAGAAAAAAGTATAGCTTTATCACATCCAGTTAAGTTTAATAGTTTATTAAAAGATTTTAGAGATAATGTTATTGCATTATCTGGAGTACATTTTAACATTGAACCTGAAACGAACTCAAATCTTCCTTATAAGCAATCACAAATATACACTCATTCTGGGCAGGTAAAAAATAATTTATATTTTGAATTGGATGTAAAGCCTGATGAAATATTGGGTAGAGTGGAGTTTAAAACAACATTATTTAGTGAAGACTTTATTGATTCTTTAATTAAGAGCTATAACACAATTCTTATAAATATAGAGAATCAATTGTTTTGCAAAGTTGATGACGCATGTTTAGTATCAGTTGAAAAGTTTAAATACACAGTAAATGATCATAAAAATATGAATTTTTCACCATTATCGGATGCGTCCATAATAAAAATCTTTGAAGACCAATGTAATAAGTTCCCTAATCGGGTTGCTGTTGACTGTGCCGGCCGTAAATTAAGCTATAGTGAATTGAATGTATTGTCAAACCAGTTAGCTCATTACTTAAGAAATCATTGTGAAGTACAAACAGAAGAGCTAGTTGGGCTT
>JAJFBO010000187.1 GCA_020697025.1 Burkholderiales bacterium | reverse complement strand
GTCAGGTAATTTACCTAAAAGAGATTTTTGATTCACCAACTTATATGCATAGTCCTAGTAAACTCACGTTGGCTTTAGGTAAGGATATAGCCGGACAGGTTATAGTTACTGATTTAGCAAAGATGCCGCATCTTTTAGTTGCGGGAACTACTGGTTCGGGCAAATCCGTAGCAATAAATACCATGATATTATCTATACTATTTCAAGCTACTGCCAGGGAGGTTAAATTTATAATGATTGATCCCAAGATGGTTGAATTATCATTTTACCAGGATATACCTCATTTACTTACACCAGTTGTAACTGATATGACCCAGGCAGCTAATGCATTAAAATGGACAGTAGGGGAGATGGAGCGGCGTTATCGTACCATGGCCAAATTAGGATGTAAAAATCTTATATCATTTAATCAAAAAATTGATGATGCTACTGCCCGCGGTGAAACTATTCCTGATCCGGTGTCCATTACGCCAGATAATCCTGAGTCTTTGGAAAAGTGGCCATATATTGTAGTAATTATTGATGAGTTAGCTGATTTAATGATGGTTGCGGGAAAGAAAATAGAGCAATATATTGCAAGAATTGCGCAAAAAGCCAGAGCGGTAGGTATTCATTTGATAGTTGCTACCCAAAGACCATCAGTAGATGTAATCACTGGCTTAATTAAAGCAAATATTCCAGCACGAATTTCATTTCAGGTATCGAGTAAAATTGATTCAAGAACTATTTTAGATCAAATGGGTGCAGAGGCACTTCTTGGACAAGGCGATATGTTATTTTTACAGCCAGGATCAGGCATTTTGCAGCGTATACATGGTGCATTTGTTAATGATGATGAATTAAACAAGGTTGTTGAATTTTTAAAATCAACCGGAGAGCCAAATTATATTCATGAAATACTTTCTGGCGAAGCAAGTTCTGATATTCCTGGAATGAGCGATGAAGGCGAAGATACTGAAAAAGATGTGATTTTTGATGAAGCTGTAAAGTTTATTTATGATACTAAACGCTGTTCAATTAGCGCTCTACAAACCAGGTTTGGCATTGGTTATAACCGCGCTGCACGGATTATGAGCCATCTTGAGCAAATTGGTATGGTTAAGCGTAATGATCGGGGCAGCTATGAATTACTTAAAACCGAATAATTTATTTTATATGGCCATATTTCGCCCAACTTATTTTAAATATAAATAACTAATTTAGAAAAATATTTTAATGATACAAAAATTTATTCCTTTTGCCTTACCCGATATTGGCGAAGAAGAAATTAGTGCAGTTAGTGAAACACTTCGTTCATTATGGGTAACAACAGGCCCTAAAACCCGTGAATTTGAGCATGAGTTTGTCAATTATCTAGGTGGTAATTTAGAAGCTATATCGGTTAATTCGGCAACAGCAGGATTACATTTAGCTTTAGAGGCATGTGGTATAAAAAGTGGCGATGAAGTAATTATACCAACACTAACTTTTACTGCAACGGCTGAAGTTATCCGTTATTTAGGCGCCAACCCAATATTTATAGATTGTGACCCCCAAACTCTAAATATTGATATTGATCAAATTGAAGCAAAAATTACCCATAGTACCCGGGCAATTATTCCAGTACATTTTGCCGGACTTGCCTGCGATATGCCAAAAATATTAGCTATTGCAAAGAAATATAATTTACGGGTTATAGAGGATGCAGCACATACATTACCTAGCAAATTTAATAATGTGATGATTGGACAGCATAATTCAGATGCAGTCGTATATAGTTTCTATGCCACGAAAACTATCACTACTGGTGAAGGCGGAATGATAGTAACTAAAAATTCAGAGATTGCCAAACGCTGCCGTATAATGCGCTTACATGGGATTAGCCGTGATGCATTTGATCGCTATACTTCTACAGCCCCTTCCTGGTATTATGAAGTAGTTGCGCCTGGTTATAAATATAATCTTACTGATATTGCCAGTACACTTGGGTTGTGTCAATTAGCCAAAGCTAATAAATTCCATCAAAGACGCACCCAAATGGCAAAAAAATATCAGGAAAGTCTAAAAGATTTACCAATAAAACTGCCCCCGGTCGTAGCAAATACAGCTACGGATATTCATTCATGGCATTTATTTGTAATTAATTTATTACCCGAAGCCAAAATTAATCGGGATAAATTTATTGCCAGAATGAGTGAAAAAGGAATTGGGACTAGTGTACACTTTATACCATTACATATGCAGCCATACTGGAAAAATGAATATAACTTGCAAGATACTGATTTTCCGCACGCAACTAAAAATTATGCAGGTAGTGTAAGTCTGCCACTTTATACCAAATTGAGTGATACAGATCATGACTATATTATTGCAACGATTCGGCAAATTTTAAATTAATTTTAATATGAAACTATCTTTTACCAGCGACTAATCTATACTATATTATTATAAATATTTATGAATTATTGGGAAAATTGTATATAATGCTTAAACGTTTTTTTGATATTTTCTGTTCATTGCTGGGTTTAATTTTATTATCTCCACTTTTTATTATTATAGCATTTTTTATTAAAGTCGATACTTCAGGCCCGATATTTTTTCGGCAAATTCGAGTTGGCCGTTATGAGCGTGAGTTTTCGATTCATAAATTTAGAACAATGGTAGTAAATGCAGATATGCTGGGGCCCAAAATTACTATTGGGAATGATGCCCGTATAACTAATATTGGCAAAATTTTACGTAAAACTAAGCTTGATGAATTGCCGCAGTTAATTGATGTATTGCAAGGGAATATGTCTTTAGTAGGGCCCAGGCCAGAGGTACCACAATATGTTAGTACATATTCTAGAGAAATAAAAGATATAGTTTTTTCAGTTAGGCCAGGTATTACAGATTGGGCATCAATAAAAATGATTGATGAAAATATAGAATTAGCTAAAGCGAATAACCCAAAAGAAGCTTATATAAATATAGTATTGCCAGAAAAATTAGCTTATGCAGTTAAATATGTTAAGACCAGAACTTTTTTAACAGATTTTATTATTATTTTAACAACAATCATAAAAATATTTGTTCGCAAATAAATCATAAATTATAGACGATAAAGCTTGTATTAATTATTCAAGAGTTTTTATTTATTGATGATATTTATATTACATGGTGCCGAATTTACTCCACGATACATAAGGCAAATTACTTGATCAACATTAGAACTATCACTGCTTAAGCTCGATAATGCCATACCATTTTCTAATTTTTGTGGTTGTGGTTTTTCTCTATATGCCATTCCTTCACCAGTAGGCACGCCAAGAATATATGCTGTAGCTCCGAATGACATAGAAATATTGGTTATTTCAATTTGTTTAGACCTTTGCTGCGCGGTGCCTGCTTTATTAGTAATTTTAAACTCACTTATTTTTACTTTGTTCGGTGTATTTGTATTAAAAGGCCGGATTAATATTTTAAAAGTTATAGGGGTTGACGTTAATTTTAATATCAAGTTTTGGCAATATGGGCCATTTTTACTATCATAAGGCTTTAAATTAATATTCTTAGTTGTAAAAGATTTTTCCCTAAATATTGGATATACAGATACATTTATTATATCTCCTAAAAAGTTACACATTCTTATTGTCTCAGTAATTGCTAATACATTACTTGAAGCACCAGCTAAA
>JAJFBO010000186.1 GCA_020697025.1 Burkholderiales bacterium | reverse complement strand
ATCATCGATAAGAAGTGCACCGTTAAAAGCAGTTTTTTGTTCCAGACGACGGGCAAAACCTTTATAATTATTTAATCCTTTTTCAACATTAATCAAATCGCAATTTAAGTTAAGCGCTAAGGCAATTGCACTTAATGCATTTTTTTCATTATGCTCTCCTATTACCTGTAATTTTATTGTCAAATTACCTTTGTAAGTAGCAACGCAAATGCTCCCATCTGCTTTTTTTGCCGTTATATAACACCTGGTTTTGTTATCTCCATAATAGAAACATTCTATCTTGGGTGCGATATTTTCTTCAAATATAGGATATAATGGCTCTAATTTATTAATACAAGCTATCCCGCCAGCTGATAATCCATGATAAATCTCAGCTTTTGCCCGGGCAATATCCTCTATTGCATTAAAGAAGCCGGCATGGGCTAATAATACATTATTCACCAATGCAACCGTTGGTTTTGCTAAATGTGACAAATAATCCAGCTCTTTTGCATGGTTCATACCCATTTCGATTATAGCTACTTTATATAAAGAATTTATTTTCAATAAGGTAAGTGGTACGCCCAGATGATTATTTAAATTACCCTCAGTTGCCAGTACATGCCCCATTCCAAGCTGATTTTCACATATAGATTTTAGCATTTCCTTAACTGTAGTCTTACCATTGCTGCCAGTTATTCCTACTACCGGGATATTAAAATTTTGTCTGTAATTACTGGCTAGTTTACCTAAAGCTTTTATTGTATCTTCTACATAAATTAAATTAGGCAACTTCATTACTAATTCTGCATTAGCTAATTTTAATATCTGATTTTTACTCACTAAACAAGCTACCTGAGTATTTTTGTGGCACAAGTCAAATACAAAATTATGGGCATCCTGCTTTTCGCCAATAATGGCAACGAATAATGTGTTATCTATTGCCTTACGGCTATCTATTACTGCATCATTTATTATTAATTTTTTATTGGAAGCTGATGAGAGTTCACCATCACACATTTGTGCTATTTCGATTAAAGTTAATTCCATTTCAACCTCTGGATAGTTTAAAATCTAGAGCATTTTTAGCAACTTCAAAGTCTGAAAAATGAATTTTCTCACCTTTGATATCCTGATAAGTCTCATGACCCTTACCGGCAATTAGAATAATATCATTGGCTTTAGCATTGTATATTGCCCTATTAATTGCTTCTTCACGGCTTACTATTACTTCATAATTTGAATTTACTGCCCCCACTGCAATATGTCTAATTATTTCCTCAGGTTCTTCATTTCTGGGATTATCCGAAGTAATATAAGTAAAATCAGCCATCTTGGTGGCAATACCGCCCATGATAGGCCTTTTAGCCCAATCACGATCGCCACCGCAACCAAATACACAGTATAATTTTTTGCTATATTCAATATCCTTTAATGTGGCAAGAGTATTAAGTAATGCATCAGGTGTGTGCGCATAGTCAATAACTACTAATGGGCAATTTTCCTGGATAATTGTATCCATCCGCCCGCATACTGGCTTTAATTCACCAAGTAGTGGTACTATTTTAGCTAATGAATAACCATTGGCAATTAAACTACCAACTACTGCTAAAATGTTATAGACATTGAAGCGTCCAATTACCTGTACATTAGCTATATATTCTTCATTTTTATAACTAATCTTAAAACTCATGCCAGATAGTTTAATTACTAAACCATGAGCTCTTAAATCACCATGGTTGATACCATAAGTTAAAATCTTTATATTAGAATTATGTTGTGTTAATTCCATTACCAGGCGTTCACCATGCTCATCATCAATATTTACTATAGCATTTTCCAAACCCTGCCAATAAAACAAGTCACATTTAGCCAGATAATAAGCTTCCATTGTCTTATGATAGTCCAGGTGATCCTGAGTTAAATTAGTAAAAATAGCTGTTTTAAATGTAGTACCATTTACCCGGCCTTGATGCAAAGCATGGGAAGATACTTCCATGGCTAAGAGGTCAATTTTCTCGGCAACGAAGCTATATAATAACTTTTGTAAACTTATGGGATCAGGCGTAGTGACTGTATGAGAAATTATATCAGGATAAATACCAGCACCTGTAGTACCTATTATGGCTATTTTCTTTTCTAATTTTGTATATAGCTGGTTTAGCCAATAAGTAACCGATGTTTTCCCATTTGTTCCAGTTACACCAATTGTATGAAATTTCTTGCTTGGATTATCGTATTTATGTGCAGCTAATAATCCTATATAATATATCAAATTTTTTACAGGAAAATTTTTTACAGGGATTAGAGGTATAATTCCCGATTCATAAATTATTGCTTTGGCGCCTAATGCTACAGCACTTTCAATATACTTACGGCCATCGCTGACTGTGCCAGGATACGCACAAAAAATTGTATCGGGATTAACTTTACGGCTATCTATTTCAAGATTATATTCAGATAAAAAATAACCCAGATCATTAATTATCTGGGTATAAGTAGAAAAACTTGCTAAACTATTACGGCTAATCATAATTACTCCTAAAAGCCCCATAGAGGGGTATATTCCAGTAAAGTTTAACTATTTGGAGTGTTCTTGCGTAGTACTTTTATAGCAAAGTTCTCTACAGGAATATACGTATAACTTTTTATTGGCGGTCTTGTTTAACTCCTAATATGTGCAAACTAGGACCGGCAATCGCAGAGAAAACTGGTGCTGCCACGACCCCGCCAAAATATTGACCTTTAGGTTCATCAATCATAACTGCAATTACTAATTTTGGGTTAACAGCTGGAGCGAACCCTACAAATGAACCCACATAACTATTTGCAAGGTATCCACCTTTACCACGATTTTTATGCGCCGTACCAGTTTTACCAGCAGTAGTATATCCATCAACTTGGGCTAAACGTCCAGTACCACCCGCACCATCTTCAGTTACTTTAGACAGCATATCTCTTACCTCGTTGGCAGCTTTTGATCCAATAATCCGTTTACATGGAGGGGTAATACTAGCATCCATTTTATAAAAAGAAATCGGTAACATGCAGCCATTATTCGTAAATAAAGTATACGCCCGGGCCATTTGCATTAAACTCACAGATACTGCATAACCATAAGACATTGAAGCAATGTCTAGCGGACGTAATGCCTGCCATGATGACTTAAAGATACCTTTTGCTTCGCCTGGAAAATTAGTACCAACTTTTTGGCCAAAACCGACCTCTCTATCGTAATTCCAAAAAGTTTGTGGACTCATCTTAAAAGCAATTTTGGATACACCTACATCACTTGATTTAATAATAATCTGTGAAACAGTCATTTGAGGTGAAGTATGAACATCTTTTATTAAATGGCCGCTAACGCTATATGGAATTGTATTAAATACTGTACCTGGCTTAACAATTCCTAAATCTAGTGCTTTGGCAACTACTAGCGGCTTCATTGTAGAACCTGGCTCATATACATCTACTGCAGCGCGATTTCTAAGCATTTCGAGGGTTGTATTTTTTCGGTTATTTGGATTATATGTCGGATAATTAACCATTGATAATACTTCTCCGGTTTTGGCATCTAATACAACCGCAGACCCACCTTTAGCATGTGTTTTTTCTACCTGAGTTTTTAATGCATTATATGCCGCATATTGAATTCGATTATCAATAGATAAAGTAATTGTATC
>JAJFBO010000185.1 GCA_020697025.1 Burkholderiales bacterium | reverse complement strand
ATCCGGAGTTCTACCCCCTATTTGATTATGGCATTCTTGTACAATGCTTGCGCCCATACGCATCTGGTCATCTAACGATAAGAGCACAATGCTTGTATCACTATTGGCAATTAGTTCTGGGGTTTTATGGTTACGAACATCAGTAACGGTTGTAAATGCTGAAATGATTACTGATATAGGTGAAGTGACCTGCTTGGCAACACCTGCTTCATTCCATGACATTTTCATGGATAAAGAATCTTTTCCTACCGGAATAGCAATATTTAGATATTTACATAATTCGCTTGTTGCGGCAACAGTTTTATATAATAGACTGTCTTGATAATCATTACCACAAGAGGCCATCCAATTTGCTGAAAGTTTAATATCACCAAGTTTGGTAATAAAACAACTAGATAAATTGGTTATACTTTCAGCTATAGCCATTCTGGCTGAAGCTTCTGCACTTAGCGTAGCAATCGGGGTGCGTTCACCAATCGCCATTGCTTCGCCATTAACCGAGTTATAGCCAAATGCCGTTATGGCGCAGTCGGCAACAGGTATTTGAAACCGGCCCACCATTTGATCACGCGCCGTATGTCCACCAACAGATCTATCGCCAATAGTAATTAAAAAAGATTTACAAGCTACCGTTGGATGTTCCAGTACCTTATATAATGTTGTTACTGTATCTAATTTGTCTGTATTAAATGCCAAACTATCTTGCTGTACATAATCTTTAATATTTTTGACAGTACGCGGCGGTTTACCCAGCAGAACGCTCATTGGCATATCTACCGGGTTATTCTTATACTTTTTATCCAGGACAATTAAACGTTTTTCGTCATAAGCCTTACCAATAACAGAGTATGGACAATTTTCCCTGCGGCATATTGCTTCAAATTTGGTTAGATGTTCTGGTGCAACGGCTAAAACATAACGTTCCTGAGATTCATTACACCATATTTCCAGAGGCGACATACTTTGGTCATAAATTGGGATATCACGTAAATAAAATGTTCCACCTTTCCCCCACTCGTTAATTAGTTCTGGTACTGCATTAGACAGGCCACCGGCGCCAACATCATGAATTGATAGTATGGGGTTATGTACCCCAAGTGAAACACATGAATCTATTACTTCCTGGGCCCGACGCTGCATCTCTGGATTAGAGCGTTGAACTGAATTAAAATCCAGCTCTTGTAAATTATCCCCACTAGACATAGATGAAGCTGAACCGCCGCCAATACCAATTAGAAAACCAGGTCCACCAAGCGAAATGATGACAGCTCCATTAGTTACTTCATTTTTATGGGTATGTCTATCATTGATATTGCCATAGCCGCCAGCTAACATAATTGGTTTATGGTAGCCATAATGTATATCAGTAATATCCTGCTCAAAGCTACGAAAATAACCACATAAATTAGGCCGGCCAAATTCATTATTAAAACTGGCACTGCCAATAGGCGCTTCCAACATTATTTCTAATGCCGATTTAATATGATTTGGCTTTCCGTAATTATCTGTTAGCGTAAGGTCTTTAAGGCCTAAATTAGATACACTAAATCCGCATAAACCAGCTTTGGGTTTTGAGCCGCGTCCGGTAGCGCCTTCATCACGAATTTCACCGCCGCTGCCTGTAGCACTGCCGGCAAAAGGTGAAATAGCTGTTGGGTGGTTATGTGTTTCAACTTTCATCAGCACATGGGTAAGCTCAGAACTAAAGTGATAGCCGTGGGTAGTTGTATTCGCATAAAAACGTTCAAACCTGGCTCCCTTAATGATTGATGAGTTATCATTATAAGCAGCGATAACATTTTCCGGGGCATTTTTATAAGTATCTTTTATCATATCAAATAAGGTTTTATCTTGTTCTTTGCCATCAATAATAAATAGCGCATTAAAAATCTTATGGCGGCAATGTTCACTATTAGCTTGTGCAAACATCATTAATTCAACATCACTTGGATTACGCCCAATTTGTTGGTAGTTATTATACAGATAATCAATTTCACCATTTGATAAAGCTAAACCCATACTTTGGTTTGCATGTTCTAAAGCTAATTTTCCGTTAGTTAAGATATCAATTCCGGTATAAGTTTTACTATTATGAGATGCAAATATATTATTAAGTAAACGGCTATTGTCGATAATACTTTCGGTCATACGGTCATGAATTATCGGATATATATGCTCTAGCTTAGTATCTGCGGAATAATAAAGTGCTTTCTCAATGCGGGTAACCTGGCTAAAGCCACAGCGTTTAGCTATTTCCACAGCTTTAGAAGACCATGCGGATACTGTTCCAAAGCGTGGCACAATCATGCACCTGGTTGCATCTAATATGGGTTCTGGGATTATATTTCCTTCAAGTAACTGGGCTAATTTATTTAAAATGTCAGTATTTGGCATTAGCTGGCTGGCAATTAAAAAAATTTCATGACAGGCAAGCTGATTATCTAAACTTTGCTCTAGTTTATTTAACCTAAATTTAGATAAGCCGCTTTTGCCTTGAATAAATGTAATATGCATAATTATGTAAGGTGCCTTTTTAATATAAAATTATTATTTATAAAGTATAATATTGTTAGCTTCAGGCTAGACCTGAATACCTATTTCTATTTATTTAAGTTTTAGATTGTCGCTTATTTTTACGCCTAATTGTAAAAATTTTAAATTTTACTCTTGAAATAAAGATATAGCACCCCATATGGAGAGAATGTACATACCTTAACTTTAGGCCAAAGGTAAATTAAATAATTAATTTTTAAAGGGGAAAAAAATGGGAACATTAAAACCATTGCACGACCGTGTTATAGTTGAACGAGTTGAGGCAGAAGAAAAAACTGCATCAGGTATAGTATTACCAGGTGCTGCAGCTGAAAAGCCGGACATGGGCATAGTAATAGCAGTTGGATCTGGAAAAAAACTAGACAATGGAACTAACCAGGAAATGTGTGTAAAGTCGGGCGATAAAGTTTTATTTGGTAAATATTCTGGTCAAACAGTAAAACAAGATGGCAAGGAATTACTGGTTATGCGTGAAGATGATATTTTAGCAATAGTTGCTTAAATGCTTGTCGTTCCCGGACATTGAGATGGGAATTTAAATAAAAAAACATTAAAATTATATATTTATATAGGAGTCATTAAACATGCCAGCTAAAGAAGTAAAGTTTGGAATTGAAGCGCGCGATAGAATGGTGCGTGGAGTAAATGTATTGGCCGATGCTGTAAAAGTAACGTTAGGGCCAAAAGGACGTAATGTAATATTAGAGCGTTCATATGGTGCGCCTTTGGTAACTAAAGATGGCGTATCGGTTGCTAAAGAAATCGAACTAAAAGATAAGTTTGAAAATATGGGCGCACAAATGGTCAAGGAAGTTGCATCTAAAACTGCTGATATTGCCGGTGATGGGACTACTACTGCAACGGTATTGGCCCAGGCAATTGTTAAAGAAGGTATGAAATACGTAGTTGCCGGTATGAATCCAATGGATTTAAAGCGTGGGATTGATAAAGCAGTTACAGCATTGGTTGAAGAATTAAAAACAATTGCAAAACCATGTACAACTTCAAAAGAGATTGCCCAGGTTGGTTCAATTTCAGCTAATAGTGATGAGTCAATTGGTGAGATTATTGCTACAGCTATGAACAAAGTGGGTAAAGAGGGTGTAATTACT
>JAJFBO010000184.1 GCA_020697025.1 Burkholderiales bacterium | reverse complement strand
AAAATTAATTTGGCTCCATGATAAAGTGCTTGCTTAAACTGGGAGAATGTTTCTACTTCTATCTGAATGGGTATATCCTTGGGAGTAATACGTAAAGCAATTCCTAATGCCTTATCTACCCCGCCGCAAGCTGCTATATGGTTTTCTTTAATTAGCACTCCGTCATACAGACCTGCTCGTTGATTATATCCACCGCCAACAGTAACAGCATATTTCTGTGCTAAACGCAAACCAGGGATAGTCTTACGTGTATCCATAATTTTGACACCTGTAGCTTTAACTTTTTCAACATATGAACGTGTAGTAGTAGAAGTTGCTGATAATGTTTGTAAAAAATTTAGTGCAGTTCGTTCAGCAGTTAATAATCCTCTGGCATTTCCTACAATTTCACATAAAACACTTCCAGATTTTACTATATCGCCATCTTTCACCCTCCAGGTAATATTAGCCTTATCATCACATAATGTAAAAGCCTCATCAACCCAACTGGTTCCACAAACTACCAGATTTTGCTTGGTCCTAATTGAACCATTTACCATATTTCGCTCAGGAATCAAAAGCGATGTATAATCTGGGGAAAGCGCCAAATCTTCGGATAAAGCCTCAGCAACTTGTTTAACAATCATATATTTTTGGGGTGGATAAAACATATTTTACCTATTTGCTGACTGCGGCTGAGGTGGCATTTTGGGAGATATTGTTAATACCTCATAGCCGTTATCTGTTACTAATATTGTATGTTCCCATTGTGCAGATAAACTGCGATCTTTGGTAACTGCGGTCCAGCCATCGGATAAAAACCGTACTTCTTTACGACCCTGATTAATCATTGGTTCAATAGTAAATATCATGCCTGGTACAATTTTTATCCCGGATTTAGGACGTCCATAATGTAATATTTGCAAGTCTTCATGAAAAATTTTACCAATACCATGACCACAAAATTCCCTAACTACACTATAACCATTATTTTGTGCATGATTTTGAATAGCAAAACCAATATCGCCTAAGTAATTTCCTGGTTTTACCTGTTCAATTCCAAGCCATAGGCATTCAAAAGTAACCTGACATAATCTCCTGGCATGCTGGGTTGTGTTACCTACACAAAACATGCGGGACGTATCGCCATGATAGCTATTTTTATACACCGTGACATCAATATTAATAATATCGCCGTCTTTCAAAATTCTGGGACTTGGAATACCATGACAAATTTCATTATTTACCGAAGTACAAATAGATTTGGGGTACGGCATAACATTTGAACCGTTAACATAATTCAGAGGGGAAGGATATGCTTCTTGTACATTGACTATGAAGTCATGGCATAACTTATCTAGTTCATTAGTGCTGACTCCAGGAACAACATATGGTGTAATAAAATCTAACACCTCAGCCGCTAATTTACCTGAAATACGCATCTGTTCAATATCAAATTGGTTTTTTATTATAATCTCATGATTATTATTCATATTCTCTCATTTATTTATGATTAGTACTTTATACCCATAGCAAGCTTTACCATGCTTAAAGTATACTCAGTGGTTTCAATTGCCTTCTCTGCGCCATCTGCTAAAATATTACGCACCAGGTTATGATCTTCAAGGTATGGTTTAGCCCGCTCTTTAAATTGTGCACTTTCTGCCTGTATACTCTCAATAAGTGGCTTTTTGCAATCCAGACAACCAATTCCAGCTGTTGTACAACCGATTTGCACCCATTCTTTAACTTCCGTATTTGAATATACTTTATGTAATTGCCAAACCGGACACTTCTCCGGATCTCCCGGATCAGTTTGCATACTTTTTATTTTTTTATTTACCTGCTCAAAATCTTCACGTAGCATTAATGTATTATTATAAGATTTAGACATTTTTTGTCCATCAAGGCCCGGCAGCTTTGAAGCAGCAGTAGTTAAAGCTTGAGGCTCAGTTAATATAACTCTGGATTTATTTTCCAAGAAGGCAAATAATCTTTCTCTTTCACCAAGAGACAGGTTTACCGCATCTTTTAATAAAAATCTGGCTTTTTCTAAAGCCTCAAGTGCCCCTTCTTGCTGGTATTGTATTAAAAGTTCTTCGTATAAAGCTGCACGTTTATTCCCAAGCTTTGGTATTACTTCACGGGCTTTTTCTTCAAACCCTGCTTCACGACCATAAATGTAGTTAAACCGTCTGGCAATTTCACGCGTTAATTCAACATGCGATACCTGATCTTCACCCACAGGTACAAATTTAGAATTATACAGTAATATATCAGCACTTTGTAGCAATGGATAACCAAGAAAACCATAAGTACCCAGATCTTTAGTAGACAATTTCTCAATTAGTTCTTTATAGGTTGGAACCCGCTCTAACCAGCTAAGCGGAGTTATCATGGATAATAACAAATGCAACTGAGCATGAGCTGGTACTTCGGACTGAATAAAAATAACAGCCTGGGAAGGATCTACCCCACAAGCCAGCCAGTCAACAACCATTTCATAAGCACTGCTGGCAATTACGCGGGTTGATTCATAATTAGTTGTTAGTGCATGAATATCTGCAACCATAAAATAGCATTCATACTCATACTGTAAATTAACCCAATTTTTTATTGCCCCATGATAATGACCCAAATGCAAGCTTCCAGTTGGACGCATTCCAGACAGGATACGTAATGAGTTTTCCATAGCGCCTCATAATAAATTTAATAAGTTGTTTCATCAATCGCAAGTGTAAACATTTTTCTTGCAAATGCAAAAACCTTAATGTTGTATCAAAGTAAAAATTGCATTAACAATAATCATATATAATGGCTGAATAATAAAACTCAAACCGCCAATCAATAGTAGTAAAATTAAAATCCACATGCCATAAGGCTCAATTTTGGCATATTTATTTGCCAAATTATTGGGCAATAAAGAATATAACATTCTACCACCATCAAGAGGTAATATTGGTAGTAAATTTAATAACATTAAGCTTATATTAATCGAAATCCCAGCTTGTGCCATCAAACCTAAAGGCATGCTAAAGTAGCCAGGAATAAATATTGACAACTTTAAAATTAATCCCCAGATAAGGGCTTGCACCAGATTTGATGACGGCCCTGAGCACGCAATCCAAAACAAATTAGGTTTAGGATTATGCAGTCTGGAAAAATTGATTGGTACTGGTTTAGCCCAGCCAAAAATAAATCCGCCAAATGCTATGCCAATTAGTGGAAATAAGACCGTCCCAATTGGATCAATATGACGTAATGGATTAAGA
This sequence comes from Burkholderiales bacterium, assembly GCA_020697025.1. GTDB lineage: Bacteria > Pseudomonadota > Gammaproteobacteria > Burkholderiales > UBA11063 > Aquella. The sequence continues at coordinate 429 of JAJFBO010000184.1, read as the reverse complement.
GACAGCCTGCCTAACATTTTTGCTGTATTATCCCCATATTTATTTGCAACAAATGCATGAGCTGCTTCATGTAACGTAATTGCAAAAATCATTGGTAATACATATATTGCTATTTTTTGAATTATACTTAAACTTAGCATATTTTTAGAAACCTGTCTCTTTCACTACCGAAGAGAGAATTTTTCTAAATTCACTCTTAATCCGCTCCAGAGCGGTTTGTGTTTCTGCTTCAAAGCGTAAAACTAAAACCGGTGTAGTATTAGAAGCACGAACCAAACCAAAGCCATCACTATATTCAACCCGCAATCCATCTATATTGCTAATTGAGGTCGAGGTTTCAAATTTAGCAGTTTTTTGTAATTTTTTAATAATCAAATGCTGTTCGCCCTCAGAAACCTTGATGTTTAGTTCTGGTGTAGATACTGCTTC
>JAJFBO010000183.1 GCA_020697025.1 Burkholderiales bacterium | reverse complement strand
AACCTTCACGTATATAATAAATTATATAAATAATCTAATAGGGGAGATTAATTAATTTAGCCAAAATTAGTATAACCAAGTGTTCTTATTTGCTGAATTAGCTCTTGTAAAGTTAGTGTTGCGGTTCCTACCTTGGCTACAACTATGCCGGCTGCAATATTAGATAACATGACCGCTTCATCTAAGGGGATATTATTAGCTAACATAAGACCTAACGTACCAATAACTGTATCTCCGGCGCCGGATACATCATATACTTCATGAGCAACAGTTGGGTAATCAATTTGTGAATCATTATCAAATAAACTCATACCTTCCTCACTACGGGTTACTAGCAAGTGATTAAGGTTTAACTGGTTTTTTAAATTAATTGCTTTTTGTTTAAATTCGGCTTCATCATGCCACATCCCTACAGCATCTTTAAATTCAGTCTTGTTTGGTGTGATAAGAGTAGCATTTTTATATTTAGAATAGTCATTACCTTTGGGGTCGATTAGAATTTGCTTATTATGTGAATTAGCAATTTCAATCATTTTTGCTGCATGATTTAATCCACCTTTGCCATAGTCGGATAAAATTACAATGTCGTAATCATCAATTATTTCATTATAGATCTCAAGAGTTTCGCTTAAAATTTCATGAGAAGGTGGTTCTTCAAAATCAAGACGGATTAATTGCTGGTTTTTAGCAAGAACACGGAGTTTTACAATAGTGCGAATACTATTATCTGGTTTGAATATAGTATTGACACTATCATTAATTAAAATTTCTTTTAAAGTAGTTGCCGGTTCATCATTGCCAACTACAGACAGCAAAGTAACATTTCCATTTAGACTTGCAACATTTCTAGCTACATTAGCAGCACCTCCCGGGCGATCTTCTATTTTATTGATTTTAGCAATAGGTACCGGTGCTTCCGGAGAGATGCGATTAACATCACCAAACCAGTAGCGATCTAACATAACATCGCCAACAACCAGGATCTTATTTTGATTTAAAGATTTTTTTATTTTTTCTAAAGTGGTATTGCTTAAAGACACTTATTTTCCTATGATAAAACGGCAAATTATGCCCGAATTGTATCATAAAATGGTACAATAACGGGCTTTTACAATATATAATTTAATAGAGTGCTTAGCTAATTTTGGATATGGAAGGAGATTTAATAATGAATGTAATAAGTTTATTTAAAAGTCGCCTTTTAGCTTTTTTTGATAGCAAATTTACTAAGCGCAAACAATTTAATGGAGATCCAAATTTATTAGATGAGACATATAATGTGGTACGTAGTAATCTTGCGGGCAATATCACAAACAACATAATAAAGTCTGCTTATGCTGCTGAAGAAGAGTTATTTTTAGGATTAGATACAAATAGTAATGGTTTAACTGAAGCAAAAGCTGAAGAAAAACTTGCAATTCACGGTTATAACCAGATTGAAAAGCAAGAAAAATTAACCTGGTATAAGCATTTATGGTTATGTTACAGCAACCCATTTAATTTATTACTTACTTTTCTTGATTTATTTTATATAATTACCAATGATATAAGGGGCATTATAGTTTTAAGCGCCATGATTATTATCTCTACAGTTCTTCGTTTCGTTCAGGAACAACGTTCAAATAATGCAGCAGATAAATTAAAAGAAATGGTAAGCACAACAGCAACAGTAATACGCCTTGAACATGAAGATGCCAAAACAGCTGCTTTGAATAAACGCCAGGCAAGTACCAATTTATATAATATTGGTACTAATAAAGTAGAAATTCCAATACATTTAATAGTACCAGGGGATATTGTTATGTTATCTGCAGGTGATCTGATTCCTGCGGACTTAAGGATTTTAGGCGCTAAGGATTTATTTGTATCACAAGCCACATTAACTGGAGAATCACTTCCAGTTGAAAAATTTTCTAAACCGCTAAAAGATAATAATAAAGACCCATTAGATTTAGAAAACATAGCATATATGGGAACTACGGTTGTTAGTGGTTCAGCCCGGGCAGTTGTCATTACAACTGCTAAAAACACAATTTTTGGTTCATTAGCTGATAAGGTAATGAGCTCCAAAGTAGTAGAAACATCATTCCAGGTAGGCATTAATAAAGTTAGCTGGCTTTTAATTTACTTTATGCTAATAATGACACCAATAGTTTTTATACTTAATGGTGTTACCAAACATGATTGGATGGGTGCTGCATTATTTGCATTATCTATTGCTGTTGCGTTAACGCCAGAAATGTTGCCTATGATTGTTACATCTACCTTAGCCAAAGGTGCAGTGGCTATGTCAAGACAAAAAGTAATTGTAAAGCGTTTAGATGCAATTCAAAACTTTGGTGCAATGGATATTTTATGTACAGATAAAACAGGCACTTTGACCCAGGATAAAATTTGCCTGGAGCGGCACACCAATATTTTTGGTGAAGACTATGATGATGTACTTGAGTATGCATATCTAAATAGTTATTATCAAACTGGGCTAAAAAATTTACTTGATGTAGCAGTGTTAGAGCGCACTCATTTTGGGGATATTCCCGACTTAGTAAAAAAATATACAAAAGTTGACGAGGTTCCCTTTGATTTTCAAAGACGTAGAATGTCTGTCGTAGTATCAGATTAAGCAGCAAGCCATATATTAATTTGTAAGGGCGCAGTGGAGGAAATGTTAAGCTGTTGCACTTCTGCGTATCATAATGAGAATATTTTACCTCTGACTGATGAGTTATTAACTAAGCTTAGAAAAGTTACTGATCAGTTAAATGCTGATGGGTTTAGAGTAATTGCAATTGCTTCAAAAAATTATCCGGAAGGAAAGCATAGCTATAGCGTGGCTGATGAAAAAGATATGGTTTTAGTGGGGTATATTGCTTTTTTAGATCCACCTAAAGAAACTACTAAACCTGCAATTGAAGCACTAAATCGACATGGTATTGCTGTTAAAATTTTAACTGGGGATAATGAACTAGTAACAGCCAAGGTTTGTCGGGAAGTTGGTTTAGATGTAGAGGGACTTTTGCTTGGTTCACAAATTGATGATTTATCCGATGAAGAACTAGCAAGAATAGCTGAAGATACAACAGTATTTGCTAAGCTAACTCCGGCACATAAAGAACGTATTGTAATGGTTTTACATGATAAAGGCCATACTGTAGGTTTTATGGGTGATGGGATTAATGATGCAGCAGCAATACGGGCTGCGGACATAGGTATTTCAGTTGATTCGGCGGTTGATATTGCCAAAGAGGCCGCAGATATTATTTTACTGGAAAAAAGTTTGATGGTATTGGAGCGAGGCGTAGAAGAAGGACGTAAAACTTTTGCTAATATGTTAAAATACATAAAGATTACTGCTAGCTCGAATTTTGGGAATGTATTTAGCGTATTAATAGCATCAGCTTTTTTACCATTTTTACCAATGCTGCCAATACATTACCTGGTATTAAATTTACTTTATGATATTTCACAAATTGCAATTCCGTTTGATAATGTAGATCAAGAATTTATTAGAAAACCGCAAAAGTGGGATCCGGCTGAGCTTAAGCGATTTATGCTTTTCTTTGGTCCATTAAGCTCAATCTTTGATATCGCTACGTTTTTAGTGTTATGGTTTTTTTATTCGGCTACTACCCCAGCTCATGCCACGTTATTTCAATCTGGATGGTTTATTGAGAGTTTAT
>JAJFBO010000182.1 GCA_020697025.1 Burkholderiales bacterium | reverse complement strand
CCCAATACGTAATGATTTTTACCGACCATTCTATATAATTGAAAAAGGAAGAGTACGTAAGACAACTACAGAGATTTTGAAGGATGATGATTGGAATGGATATACTGACCATTGCAAGACTACTAATACGGATTATGAATATATCGACAAGAGTATGATAACCATGGTTGATATGAGATATGTTGAACTTAAAGCACATTATAATCCTGCTAATCCCAATAATAACTATTGGGAAGTTATTGTTGATGATCAGTCAATTTACAAAACAAGCATGACAGGGTATCCTGATAAACTAAAACCTTATGTACATTTAAACGTTCAACAGTGGCCAAGCGGAACAGTTATTAGTGCTACAATTGGTACCCAAGACGGGAATGGAATAAACGACATGCCGTTAAAATAACTCTTATAAAGGATATTGGCGAGGGCAAAGCAACTTCTGCAAATCTGTAAGTAACTAATTCCTGTGTACACAAAAATGCATGCGGGAATTAGTACTACTGTAATTCGCAGATGTGAAACTCATATAATCGTCGTTCTTACATAAGCTGTAATCCATATTGCTGTAATACGAGGGGCGGAGGGGAACCCATTCTAAAAATTACTTGTATACTTTAACATCTGTTATTACTTTAGACCCATTATCATAGTTTTCACTTGATAAGCTAAATTGGCCGCTTAATTGACTCAACACATCTTGTCCCAAACTTTTTGATGCATCCATAATCAGCTTAGGTATATTATGTGTTTGCTTTTGGTTTTTAGCACCATTAGTAAGTATCTTTACATCACTAGCATCTGCGTAAGCTGTAAAAGATGCCATAATTGAATCATCGCTGGTTTTAATTAGTTTATAATCAACACTAATACGTATGTTATACTGAGTTGTATATTTATCTGTGTCTTTAACTGGCGAGGTATCTTTATCCTGAGTAATCGCGGAGACTTTACCAAGTAAGATATAATCTGGCATATTAGATTTCTTACCTGGTTCACTATCAGACTTAGACTCATCAATATTTGTATTATTGATCTTGGTATTTGCCTTTACCAATTTTAGTACAGGCGCTGGATCCCCCTTCCAGACAGTGTCCTGTTTTGGCATGCGTACTACTTTAAATCTACCAGAATTAATTATTGCCCCGCGTACATCAGCATTAAATCCAGGTAATTTATATTTTATCTGCTTGGCAATTGCATTAGGATTTACATCAGGCTTAATCCCGTCTTCCGCCGCTTGGTTAGTGTAAATAGAGCCAGGGGATAAGCTGACTTTACTATATACCAAATTTGGAATTGCAATAGTAGGAATAGCTGCACTGGCACAATTAATAAATATACATGAGAAAATTATTTTACGCATAAAGAGTGTTACCTTTAAAGTTAGTAATGAATTATAGTTTTAATATAGCCTATTTACTTTTTCCTGGCTAAAACAATAATGTTATATATAACAATACCTAATAAAATCCATTTAAGTGTATAGGTATTTACTGAAGTAATTATCGGCGTTGCCAATACTACCCCAAGTGCTCCGAAAATAGCAAGGATAACGGTACTTTTAAAATAAAATTTCCCCCGGGCTATAAACGTAGCAGAAGTCACTGGCATTTGAAATGCACTGGCACTTGCCATAATTGGAAAAGCCACTATTGGATTTACGCCAAATAGAAAAATACTTGCTTTGATTAAAGAGTAATAGCCAACGCCAAATGCAGGCAGGGTACCAGAGACTAACATGAAAATAGCAAATATTACTAAGCGGGTTCCCCGAATAGCAGTACCTGTTCCACCTATTGTTAAAATATTTAACTGAGATAAAAATAGTAAAATACCAGTAATTATAAATGCTACAAGCATTATCAGATGGACTAGCTTTTTATCTATTCTCACAGCGACAAGTCCGGATAAAAATCCACCTAACGCGATCATTGCCACTGCTACAAGAAGAGTTACTATATCCAATGGAACAAAATGTAAAAAAATTAGAGCCTGAATCAAGGCTGTAACCATAGCCTGGATATTCATCGTTCCAATAAGTCGTACTTCATCAGGCATTACCCCAAGCATTGTACGCATAGCAATAATTACAGCAAAGCTACCTATACCTATAGTATCCAAAAAATTAGATACCAGCCCGATAAACGCAATTTTAATTTGGTTTAATGGACTTAATTTTTCGCTATGCCTATGGTAAAAAAAGTATATAAGAACCAATACGCTTAAAATAATAGCAATTGTTTTGATTATTCCTAAAGTACCCACATTAATTCCTAAAATTTTTAGCCTATGATAATTCTATAGAAAATATTTATATGGCAATAATTAGTGTTGCATTTTCTTGGCCAAAGGTTTCTCATTCGACCAAACCATTTCACCAGCTTCAACATTTATTAACTTCATATTGTATTGATATTGTACCATTTCAGTTTTAGTGCCTGAATTTGACGTAGATATACTATTTACAAATCCATCAATACGGCACTGGGCACCTTTCATATTGCCAACTTTAGCTGTTGTACTCTTATTATATAAACCACTTTGATGTTGGCGGTCTAATTCATCAGTCTGGTTTTGCATTTCACTACCGGATAATACATAAATTGCCTTCACTGCGCTTGCGTTACCAAGTCTGGTTACAATGCTTTGGGTAATTGTCTCTGTATCGATATACTGGTCAGTTTTATTAGCAACTTTAGATACAGTATAAGTCTTACATTTATTTAATTTTCCAGTAGATATAAGACTGTCTGCCATAGCCTGGCTTACTAGTTGTAAATCTGTCATGGTGAAATTTGTAGTAAGGTTATTAACTGCATTAGGGTCAACATATTGGGCTGTAGCCGGAGTAAAGCTACCACATGAAGCAACTGATAAAAATATTGTACTACCGATGATTGATTTAATTATTTTTTGCATTATAAATAGTCTTTCTTAATGATAAATTGTAACATTTTGGGCATTGTTAGAAAACTCAATCTTAAAGTTTGTAGCTTCTAAGTGATTAGATTGGCATTTAAAGCTTTGTCCCTGATTTGGATAAATTGTAAGTAACTGCCAGGTCTGGTTTTCACCAACCTGAAAGTTTTGCGTATCTAGAAATTTACAACGGTAATAACCCTGGACTGGCTTACTGCCATTATCAAAGAATGTTCCCTGGGCTACCAATAAATCATTAACCCGCATTGAGCGCATATCCCTGATTTCAACATCACCCATAGAGTCGCCTATAATTTCAACATGGTCTTTAATTAAGTTGCTGGCACAACCAGATAGCAATCCTAATAAGAATATGGGAGCCAAAAAATTTTTCATTATAATTTTCCTTTAAATCTAAAACAAACGATATTATATACTAATTACAAATTAAACTCATTATTGTTGATTCATAAAAAACACTTTATTTTGTACTATACGCATGTCCAAAATTTGGTATGGTGCATTAAGCGTTATGGTTTTTGTGTAATTATGACCATTAACATTTATGTTAATAGTGTGTGTACCATAGGGTATTTGTATCCGGTTTAAGTAAATTTTTGAAGGTAATAACACCCAGGTAGATTCAGACATGCTATCCAAATATACCCCGGCAACAGATGCTGCTATACTTAATGCTGTTCCCCAATCTCCCACTACACTACATGCAGCCTGGGACGCATCAATAGAATAGTTATATATATTATTAGCTTGCATATCAGGTACTAACTCCGGGAAGAATAAGTTTATACTATTTATACAAGTTTTTTTCTTATTCCCGATATTGTAATTAAATACAAATGGAATTAATGTAGTTTTAATTTTTGGTGCATGTCCCACCTCTTGAATAATTAGCAAATTAGTATATCCTGGTTTTACGGTTTGATTATTATCCAGATTAGTAATACTTTTTTTACTAAGTGTATCATTCGGGTTTAATTTTAAGGCATTTACATAACCTGGACGAGCAAGGCTTACTTCACCTAAAGCCTCAAATACAAAACCAGCTAAATAATGGCTAAAAGCACTTTGATAACTATTTTTAAGTGCTAAAACATTAGGTGAATTTAAACCAGAAGTATTAAATTTATTCATAAGCTGATTATAAATTTGGTTTTTTTGTGCCTCTGCCTGATAAGCTGGGCGATCAGCTTCTGCTTTATTATATAGCGCCTGATTATAATTTTGGATAGCAACTTCAGTTTGATACATTTTTTTTATTTCAACCCGGGCATTCTCCCAGCTATTTAAATCAATATGATTTAAGGCCCGATAACTAGCTAGAGCTGTTTTTTCATAATCTTTGGGTAAATAGCCAGATGTGCTTACATTAAGCAGCATCTGTGTCATGGCGCTGGTGACTTTGCCTCCAGTTGTATTTTTCCAGCTTGCCGCCCAGTCATCAACAACTTTTTGTGCATTTGCCAGTTGTGAGTTTGAGCTTTTATAGCGAGTTTGCAAGCGTTGATATATCCCATTTTCTAGATAATAAAGATTACTTTGATCACTTGGATTTTCTGCAATTCCTATATCAGTTCCGCTAGATATATTATTCAGCAGCTTATCACTAATTGGCGCTGTAGCACAAGATACGCTTACCAGAGAAATGGCAGTAAAAATCGTAATTTTTTTAATCATTTTTTACTCGTCTTTAAATGTTTTAATTCCTAGATCGGTTAATTGTTTTTCATCAACCAGATTAGGTGCGTTAGTTAATAAGCATTGGCCTTTTGTTGTTTTAGGAAATGCAATTACATCGCGGATAGATTCAGCACTACACATTAAAGTAGCTAACCGGTCCAATCCAAATGCAATCCCGCCATGAGGAGGAGCGCCATATTGTAAATTATCTAATAAAAAACCAAATTTATTTTGTGCTTCATCTTTAGAAATAGCCAAAGCGTCAAATACTTTGGATTGAATATCCTGATGATATATACG